>DASWXG010000765.1:0-8663 GCA_036405615.1 Prosthecobacter sp.
CATCATAGGCGAGGTAGCGGTCTGAATGATCCTTGATGGAGCCGCGCTGGGCGGGAAGGGTGCGGTCTTCGCGGAACTTCTTGGCCGCCTCCTCGGCCAGAGACGGCCCCTTTTTCACATGCAGATCATACAGGCGCCACATGACGCCGGAAAAGCAGAGCGTGATGCCGCAGGTGACGGCCATCATGCGGTTGCACAACGGGCGGTCACGGCGGAGCTGGACTTGATTGGGAGTGGCGGTCATGGCTGGGCGGTCTCCATGGACTGGACCACGGCCTTGGCCGTGGGGAGGGGTTTGAGATGGATGATGGCCCGGGCGTCCGGGCTCAGCTTTTGCAGCCAGGTTCCCTTGGCCTGCAGGATGGGCTGCACGCGCGCGCCATCCAGCAGCAGGGCGACTTTGCGCTCCAGGCTGACGATTTCAAAGTTCAGGAGTTTCATCTCCTGCTCCACCTGCCGCTGCTGCTCGGCCAGGGCGGTGATGCGGTTCTTGTTCACGACCACGCTGAGCGCGGCCAGCAAAACAGCGCCGCAAAGGATGAGCACCGCCGTGAGCACCGGCAGGCCGATGGCATTGCGATAACGGTTATTTTTCATGGGGGAGTCTTTCGACGCCGCGCAGGCGGGCGCTGCGGGCGCGGGGGTTGAGGTCCAGCTCGTTCTGGCTGGCCTCTACCGGCTTGCGGGAAAGCAGGCGGTAGAAGCACTCCGGATTTGGGCGCGGCTCCGGCCATTCCGGCCGGTCCAGCCACACCTGGCTCTGGCGCTGAAAGGTGTGTTTCACCACCCGGTCTTCCAGCGAATGGAAGGTGATGACCGCCAGCCTGCCGCCGGGTTTCAGCCACTTCGGCGCAGCGGCCAGGAATTCCTCCAGCACCGCCAGTTCCTGGTTGGTCTCGATCCGCAAAGCCTGGAAGGTGAGCGTGGCCGGATGTTTTTTGCTGAACTTGGGACACACCTTCGAAATGAGGTCCGCAAGCTGAAGGGTGGTGCGGAAAGGCGCACGTGCACGCTCCTGGACAATGGCCCGGGCGATCTTCCGCGCCTGCGGCTCTTCGCCATAGTCTTTGAGAACGCGCTCCAGATCTTCCTGAGAGTAAGTGTTGACGATGTCCGCCGCTGTCACGGGGCCGGAGGTGTCCATGCGCATGTCCAGCGGGCCGTCCTTGTTGAAGGAAAATCCGCGCTCTGCGGCATCCAGGTGGCGACTGCTGACGCCGATGTCGATGAGCATGCCATCCAGCCCCGTCACCCCGGCTTCACCAAGGACGGTAGGAAAGTCGCGGAAGTTGCCCTTCAGCGCGCAAAAACGGTCGGCATATCCTTTCAGGCGTTCGCCCGCATGGCGCAGCGCCTCATCATCCTGGTCCATGGCCACCACCCGGGCACCGCGTTGAAGCAAAGCCTCGGTGTGACCGCCCCCGCCGAGGGTGCCGTCAAAAATCAGTTTGCCGGGTGCCGGCTGCAAAAACTCCAGCACCTCGTTCATCAAGACAGGCAGATGGTAAAAAGGCACCCCGCGAGCGCCTTCCGGGCCTGGGGTTTTTCCCCCGCCGCCCGCCTGGACATCATCGCCCAGAGGCGCACGCGGCGTCACCGTTCCTCTGACCCAGGGCATCATTTCGTCCATACCGTCCTCCGCTGTTCCAAACCAGGGCCACACGCCTGCCTGGAAAGTTTGAATCATTCTGGAAAACCACGGTCTCTGTCTGTCTTTGCGCGCCAGTCCCTGGGACGCGACAGTGTCGGCATTCCAAAGATTCGGGAAAATACTGGCGGGTGAGGCAAACATGCACTGTGGTCACGTGAACGGTGGCATTCCTCGATCACAAGCAATTGATATTCCACAATTGCTGGTAATTAAGATGAGCTTAGTAACGAGAAAGGTATCAAAAGGCAATCTCAGAATGTTGGAAAATCGTAGCTTCCAGGAGCTTTTCCATTAGTTCATGTGAACAGTTAATACATCCGCTTTCGTTTATGCAGAAGGTGGATAAGTTAGGAAGTTTTTACTCCTCCGGTTTTTCCATCCTCCTCGTGCCCCGTCCTCTCCATCTGCCTGAACTCCTCTCCCCTGCCGGGAACTGGGAATGCGCCCGCGCCGCTGTCGCCAACGGTGCCGATGCCATTTTCTTCGGTCTGCCGCGTTTCAACGCCCGCATGCGTGCGGACAATTTCACGGCGGAGGATCTGCCGGAACTGATGCGCTTTCTGCACAGCCACGGAGTGAAAGGCTACTGTGCCTTCAACGTGCTGATCTTTACCGGGGAACTGGGCGATGCCGAAAAACAGCTGCGCATGCTGGAAGCCGCGGGAGTGGATGCCGTCATCGTACAAGATCTCGGTCTGGCCCGGATGGTGAAGGAACTCACCCCGGGCCTGCGTCTGCACGCGAGCACCCAGATGACCATCACCTCGCCCGAGGGGCTGGAACTGGCCAACACCCTGGGTATCGACCAGGCAGTGCTTTCACGTGAGCTCAGCCTTCGTGAACTGGAACGCTTCCGTGCCAATGAACACCCCGAGGTGCCTCTGGAGGTGTTTGTCCACGGAGCCCTGTGTGTGGCCTACAGCGGCCAGTGCCTGACCAGTGAATCCCTGGGCCGCCGCAGCGCCAACCGGGGCGAGTGCGCCCAGGCCTGCCGCATGCCGTATGAGATGATCGTGGACGGCGAACTGCGCGACCTCGGCGACAAGCGGTACCTGCTGAGCCCGCAAGACCTGGCCGCCGTACAGGAAATCCCCCGTCTCATCGAGCTGGGCATCCGCAGTTTCAAAATCGAAGGCCGTCTGAAGACTCCCGAGTACGTCGCCGCAGTGACCCGTGTTTACCGCAAGGCCATGGATGCCGCGCTGGCAGACCAGGATCTGTCACAGATCATCACCGAAGAAGACCGCTACGAGCTGGAGATGACCTTCTCCCGCGGCCTTTACAGCGGCTGGATGCACGGAGTGAACCACCAGAAGCTGGTCGGTGCCTACTATGGGAAAAAGCGCGGTTACTATGTGGGCGTGGTGAAGTCCGTGGCGCGCGACGCCGTGGAACTTGAGGAAGTGCCCGCGCATCTGAAAAACGGTGACGGTGTGGTCTTTGAAAATCTGCAGGACACCAATGACGAGCAAGGGGGCCGCATCTACGGCCTGCACGGCAACTGGCTGGAGTTCCAGCGCGGCCGCCTGCGCAGCGACCTCATCCGCCCCGGCATGCGCCTTTTCAAGACAGGTGACCAGGCGCTGGAGAACCGTCTGCGCCAGAGCTTCCAGGGCGAGATACCTCTGCGCAAGAAGCAGAAACTCGACCTGCAGGTCTCAGGCAAGGCCGGGGAGCCGCTGACCCTCCAGGTGCAGAACCGTGCAGATCTGAAAGTACAGTCTGCCACACCGCTGGAACCTGCCCGCCAGCGCCCGCTGAATGCGGAAGTTTTGCAAAACCAATTAGGCCGTCTTGGCGGAACCCCTTATGAACTGGGCACGCTCGACGTGCAGCTGCAAGGCGAGGTCATCATTCCCGTCAGCGAGCTGAACCGCATGCGCCGAGCCCTGGTGGAAGCCTGCCAGCAGGCCGGGGTCTCCGAGCCAGCCGCCAGACCGGAACGGCCGGTCATCACCGCCAGCTCAGTTTCCATGCTGGAAGCGGTGGCAGCCAAACGCAGCGCCCCGGAGGAAACTCCTCAGCTGCACGTGCTCTGCCGTAACCAGGAGCAAATCGAAGCCGCGCTGGAGACAGGCGTAACCCGGCTCTATGTGGATTTTGAAGACGTGCGCCAGTATGCGGATGCGGTCAAACATGTGCGCGCCGTCAGCAGCGAAGCCGAAATCTGGCTCGCAACCCCGCGCATTCAGAAATCTGGCGAGGCCGGGTTCTTCAAGCTCATCAGCCGGGCCGAGCCGCACGGCGTTCTCATTCGCAATCTGGGCGCAATCGCCTTCTTCCGCGATGCTGGTCTGCCCATCACCGGCGACTTTTCCCTGAATGTGGCCAACCCGCTGACAGCGGAGTTTCTGAAAGCCACAGGCCTGCGCCGACTGACTATCAGCTATGATCTGAACATTGAGCAGGTGCTGGATCTTCTGCACGGCGCGCCGCCGGAATGGTTTGAGATCACCCTGCACCAGCACATGCCCATGTTTCACATGGAGCACTGCGCCTTTGCCGCCTTCCTGTCTCAAGGCACCGACTTCACCACCTGCGGCCGCCCCTGCGAAAAACACAAGGTCCGCCTGCGCGACCGTGTGGGCATGGAGCACCCGCTGAAGGCAGACGTCGGCTGCCGCAACACCCTCTTCAATGCAGTGCCGCAAACCGGCGCGCAGTTTTTCAGCGGCCTCATGCAGAGCGGCCTGCGCCACTACCGTGTGGAGTTGCTGGAACAGAGCCGCGAAGAAACCACCCGTATCCTGCGCACCTACCAGAGCCTGCTCGCCGGCCAGCGCGGCGGCGAGGACATCTGGCGCGATGTGAAAGCCCAGTCCCAACTGGGTGTCACCCGCGGGACGATGGCGGAACTGGTGTGAGGTGCAGCCGGGCGGCCCCTGAATAGGACGAATGGGAAGGAATAAGAGCTATGGGAGTGATGCTCAAGCTGCGACACACCTGAGTGGCCGGTGGGCCTCGGCTTATAAGCCTTGCCTGCCAAACGGCATTCTATGTCCTATCACTCCTATGACCTCCCATAGGTCCTATTTCAGAGGGTGCTGTCTGCACCCGGACTCACGACTGTGGTGGCGGCTTCTGGTTTTGCCGGCCCCGGGCCTGCAGTCTGGCCCGCGTCATGCGCTCCCGCAAACCGCCCTCCTTCAGAAAGCTCTGCTCCAGTGAGCGAAGCTGCCGGTCTAACAGATAGTTTGTTTGGTGGATGAGGCAGATGGCAATGTTTGCAATGACCTCTGGTCGGCGGGTTTCAAAAAACTCCCGGTACACCTCGTAGTTCTGGGGCTTCGTTCTGCCCAGCTTGCGCACATACTGCGCTTCGCGTGAGTCCTTGTCCCACGTGGCAAAATCCCGCGCACGCAGATAATCCCGATAATCGTCCAGCAGCTCTTCAAGGCTGGCCCGGGCCACGCCGGTCAGTTTGATTTCCATTTCCTTCGATGTCACCGAAGCTTTGCTGCCTTCCAGGATGTTCTTTTTACCAGACCGTGCCGACTGGATCATCTGGTCAATCGTGCGGTCGCCCTTGGCTAGGTATTTGTGAGCAAAACGAAAGGTCAGGTCATACACCACCTCTGCTTTTTCAAAGGAAAGCAGTGTCTGATAATGGCCTTGCCGAAGTAAAAACCCGGATTCCTCCGAATCGCTCATAGGGTGTCAACAGATCAGGATTTGGCCCTGCCCTCAAGAGAAAACGATGTTCTACTCCGCCCGGAATCCATCCACCTCGCGGTGTTTGGCCCCCTTCACGGTCGCATTGATCAGCCGGATGCCGTGAGCCGGATCTTTGGCGCGGTCACTTGTCAGGAAACCCACATCCATTTCGTCAGGCGACTCCGCATTCTCCGCCCGGCAGTCGCGAAGGATGATGTTCTTGGGCGAATGCAGGGCATCAAAATCCAGTTCAAAACCGGAAATGCCGTTGCGCTCGCGGCCCGGTCTTTTCCACGGACTGCTGACGCCCGTCTCCAGAGCCGCACAACCGGTGAACTCGATGTTCTCGCACTCGGACCCGATGATGAAGCTCTTGAAACCCGCCCGTGTGGAGGTGCAGTTCACGACCCTGCCGTTCCTCTGCGGGTGGGCATATTTAAAGCCGTAGGCAAAGGTGTCACTGATGCGGATGTTCTCCTGGAGGAAGCCGTCCACGCCCTTGCCGGTGAAATCAATGCCCTCCCAGACCTGGGTGATCACACAGTCCCGCATCGTCAGGTTCTTCACGCCGCTGATCGTCGCCCCATCCGCCTGCCAGGGGACAAACTTGCCTTCGATGCGGGTGCCGATCCTCTCGATGCGTGAGTTCACAATCTCCACATCTTCGGAATAGGTCAGCGTCAAGCCGGTGAGCTGCTCTTGCACGCGCACCCGCGCAAAACGGCCCGTGCGTTCGTTGAAGTCATAAATGGGGCTGTTGTTCCAGCCGAAGTCAGCCGCCAGACTGGCCGCTGAAACATGCACATCCCCCTGATACGGAGCCCAAAGGATGTCATGAATGTTCACACCATCCATCCGCACCTTTTTGCACCCCTGGACAAACAGGCCGGAGCCCTTGCCATCGCCAGTGATCTCGACGTTTTTCAGCACCACCGGTGCAGCCTCCACCAGATACACCCCGGCAGAGTTGGAGTGCATGCCAGCATCGGCATGCGGACCTCGCAAAACCTTCACATCCTCCAGCCGCACAGGCACCGGTTTGCCCGCTTCGCCATGAATGAACAGGGTGCGCACAGTCAGCATCTTTCGCAGCGCTTCACGGTCAGCCCCGGTCACTTCCGGGTCTTCAGGATACGAGGCGATGCCGTCGTGCCGCAGCAGCGGCAGGCCATTGACCATCTGGCGCAGAGCATCGGCCGGCTTCACCTCGGGAGGATTTGAATTCTGCGTGGACCGGATAAACCGCGCGGTGTCAAAGCTGCCGCCCGTCTGTTTGAAGGTCGCATTCCTCAAATCCACCCCGGCACGAACACGGACCGTGCCATCCACCGCATAGGCCAGTCCCTCGCCATCCACGGGTTTGCCCCCGGCTTCGTTGAGCGCTTTTTCGATCACGGCCCGGTCGTCCGTGACCCCGTCACCCTTGGCACCAAGAGACCTCAGTGTCAGAACATCGGCAGCGGAGATCGCAGGAACCAGGGACAACCACAGAGCCAGCGTTGGAAAAAGTGAGCGGTACATGAGGGCAAAATGAGCCGTTCTGCACTTAACGGCCTGGGCTCCCCTTCCCGTTCAGCCTTCCGCTCTTCAGCCTGTCAGCGGCGGGATACTCCATCGAACCTTGGGCAGCTAGAACAGCGGGGAGTCCTTGTTTGGACAACGTTCCTGGGCCTGAAAACAGGCAAAAGCACAGCCGAGCACAGGGTTTGCCCCGAAAAAAGAACGCCTGCCCATGCAAAATCCCGGCCTGTTACCGTATCTCTGAGCTTTCCCCTCCACAGTGGACAAAAACCGCGCCCCATGCTAAACCCACCCTCCCATGTCTGATCACCGCCCACTAACCTCAGCCCTTTTCGCCCTCGTCGCGATGCCCGGCCTCGCATCGGCCGCCGCGAAAGTGGACTTCAACACCCAGGTGAAACCCATCCTGGAAGCCGCCTGCACCCACTGCCACGGAGCCGACAAGGACAAGGGCGACTTCCGCCTGCACACGAAGGAAGACATGATCAAGGGCAATGAGAACGGCCCCGGCCTCACGGCGGGCGATCTCACCAAGAGCTCGGTTTACAAGACCCTCATCCTTCCTCATGACGATGACATGGTGATGCCCCCCTCCAAGGAAGGCTTGCTGGACAAGAGCCAGATCGAAGTCATCAAGGGCTGGATCGAACAGGGTGCAGACTGGCCCGCAGGAGTGACCCTGGAGGTCAAACCGCGCATTGACTTCGTCAAGCACATCCAGCCCATCCTGGAGCAGAACTGCGTCAGCTGCCATAACACGGAGAAGGACAAAGGCGGCTGGATTCTCAGCAGCAAAAAGCAGGCTTTTGAAACCGGCGACAGCGCCCCGAACATCGTCGCATTCGACCTCGCCAAAAGCGCCGCCTACCATCTGACCACCCTCGGCGCGGATGAAGACGATCTCATGCCTCCGGCCAAGAGCGGCGGCCCGCTGAAGAAGGAAGAGATTGCCATGCTGAAAGGCTGGATCGAGCAGGGCGCTGTGTGGCCCGAAGGAGTGACGCTGAAAGCCAAGGAAAAAGGCGCAGCCCCCACCAACAATCCGGACACCCTGGAGCTGGTGAAAAAGATCCACGCGAAAATCGTGGCCACCGCCCAGGCAAAATCCGAAGCGGACATGAAGTCCTACGACTCCAAAGTGCCGAAGACCGGTGCCGCCTACTCCATGATCTCCATCAAGGGCGGTGAATTTGAGATGGGCAGCCCGGACGGTGAAGCCGGCCATGCCGATGACGAAGGCCCGCAGGTCAAAGTGAAGGTGAAGCCTTTCTGGATCGGCAAATACGAAGTCACCTGGGACGAATACGAGCCCTTCCAGCTCACCGCTGAAGGCCGTAACAAGGATGGCAGCCGCAAGGTCTGGTCTCCGAACGACAAGCCGGAAGATCTGATCTCCCAGCCCACCCCGCCCTACCAGCCGATGGACTTCGGCATGGGCCGCAACGGCTTCCCCGCCATCTGCATGACCCAGCACGCGGCGAACAAATATTGCCAGTGGCTCAGTGCCCAGACCGGCCACTTCTACCGCCTGCCGACCGAGGCCGAGTGGGAATACGCCGCCCGCGCCGGCACCAAGACCGCCTACTTCTTCGGCGACGACGCCAAAGACCTGGGCGAATACGCCTGGTTCTTCGACAATGCCGCCAACTTCCAGTACAGCCAGATCGGCAAGAAGAAGCCCAATCCCTGGGGCCTTCACGACATCTACGGCAACGTCTGCGAATGGACTCTCGGCCAGTACAGCCCCACCGCCTACAAGGCCCTCCTGGAAAAAGGCCAGCCGGTAGACGGCAGCAAGTGGGCAAAATCCACCACGCCGTATCCGCACACTGCCCGT
>DASWXG010000766.1:0-16556 GCA_036405615.1 Prosthecobacter sp.
GTAATTGAGGAATGGGTGGACCGGGGGCAGCCAGGCCAGCAAGACCGGAATGCCAAACAGATAGGCAAGACCGCGTCTGCTCACCCTCAGCAGCAATCGCACCCGGGTCAGCCGTCGCTGGAGCTTATGATATTCCGTGACTGAAACCATGGCCGGGGAAATCCATTTTTCTGGCATCGCCTCCAGGTCAAAGAGCCTCCAGCCATCATCCGAACGGAAAGGAATGCGGTTCTTGTTCAGAAGCAAATTCATGGACTGCAGCCATTCCTCACGGCCGCAGCCTTCTTCGCTCCAGAACTCCAGGGTTCCCAGCGGAATGGAAAATTTGCGCACCGGTTTGAAGGTCTTTTCTCTGCCTTCGCGGTCTCTCTGCCCGGACGGCCTGGCACCCAGCCGGATCATGCCGAGCAACCGGTTCCACTCCCTCACCACAGGTTGCCACCAGCACAGGCCTAACAATAAACATGATTCCATGAGGCTGAGTGCGAAGGGCGGATGAGTCAGGTGCCTCAGCCGGCAGGCAGCCAGAATGAGCGAGACAGAAATCACCACCGCCGCTGCCGCCGGCAGGCGCATGATCACCGCCAGCAGCAGCAGAGCCACCCACAGTACCCCGCCAGCCCAGTCCAGCCAGCAGCGCAGCCCCTGGCGATAAATACCTTGGAACAGGCCGGTCCCTTGCGGGCCATGAAAAATGCTGCCTTCATTGAGCGGCGGCGCGGTGGCCCGGTCACCGTAAATGCCGCCCAGCCAGCGCGCCCCGCCAAGCGTGCCAAAACGCTCCGGATGGTCTTTCATCAGCAAGGCTTCTGCACGGCCATAACCGCGCTGCTGGCGGAAGTAGGCCGAAACGGTGTAACGGCGGTGGTGCCAGACCATGGCCCCGGGGACAAAGCGGAGTTTGCCACCGGCTTCACGCAGCCTCCAGCAGACATCCACATCATCTCCCGCCACCTCGTAGTGAAGGCGGAATCCGCCGATGGCTGCCAGCGCTGCTTTGCGGATGGCCAGATTGCAGCCGGGAAGATGCTCCGCCTCGATGTCGGAGAGCAAAACGTGGGCAGGCGCTCCCGGGGCCGCCGCCACCACTGCTTCCGTGCGGTTGCGGGGCGGGGGAGGGATGTTTGGCCCGCCAGCCGCCACCCACATGGGATCGTCAAATCCTGTGGCAAGGAAGGCCAGCCAGTCTTCATCCACAATGCAGTCGTCGTCCGTATAGGCCAGGATTTCACCCGTGGCCAGATCCGCTCCCAGGTTGCGGGCGGCACTCAGGCCCGCATGGTCTTGCCGCACATAGCGCACCTGCGGAAAGTCTGCCGCAGTGCCGGCGATGTCATGCGTCGAGCCATCATCCACCAGCAGCACTTCATAGTCTGAGTAGCGCAGCTTGCCCAAAGACTCAAGACAGGGGCGCAGGGTGGCGGTGCCATTGAACGTGCAAACGATGACGGAGATGCGGGGAACCTGCCTGTCACTGGAAACCGTTGCATGAGATGCTGCCACTGCCTCGCAGACAGGCCGCGCGTTCCTCTGTTCGTCCACGAGGCCAAACTTCCAGCGTGTCACTTCTTCGCCGCCCCGGTACCACTCATCCGTGTAGCTGAACCACACGGTCCCGGCTGTGCCTGCCTGTTTGCAGGCCTCTTGAAACCAGCGGAAAGTTTCTGCCTGAACCGTTGTGCCGTGGGCGGCCACATCCAGTCCGAACTCGGTGATGACCAGAGGCCGGTCGCCCGCCAGATTTTGCAGGCGTTGCAGGTAGGCGGTCAGGGCTTGCGGTTGTTCCAGATAAAGGTTCACCGCCAGAAAATCCGCCTGTTCCGGGATCAGGTATTCCGTGCTGGGATAGGTGGCATAGCTGAACAGATGGCCTGGGGAGACGGACTTGCCTTCTTCAATGAGGCTGTTGAGGAAGCCGCGCACGCGTTCCGGCCCCATCCAGCGCACAAGGGTCTTTTCGATTTCGTTGCCTACCAGAAATCCGGCGATGCAGGGCTCGTCCTTGAACCGGCCCACGGCATCGCGGACATGCTGGCGGATTTCCCACTGGCGCATGCGGTCGCGCAGAAAGTCCACATGGTCCGTCCACGGAATGCCGGCCAGGATCCGCAAGCCCTGCCCGATGGCTTCGCGGATCACCGCCGGGGTCGGCAGTTCATACAGCCGGACTGTGTTGAAGCCGAGGTTCCGAATGTGGGCGAAATCCGCAGCCAGACGATCATCTTCCGGAAAAGGTTCGTTGCGCCGGTTGGGCTTGAACGGCCCGTAGGACACGCCCCGCATCTGCCATTTTCCGCCGTTTGCACGCAGCCATTTTCCGCCTGTTTCCAGGCGGGCATAGGGCATGTGGGCGGAAGCGGCTTCAGACATCACACGGAATCAAGCATGAAGGCACGGCGGGGGAAAGACATTCGCCGCACTTTCCGCCTTTCTGTCAGCCGCTGGGGAGCATTCTAGAGGCCAGCCATGGCTGCGCCGATCTTTGCTGACAGCCCTCTGAGGATGTCATTGTGATCCCAGCCTTCGGCCTCATGCAGCTTCACCTGTTGCGGGTATGGGCCCGCCAGCTCCCGGCTCATGGTAACCGGAATGATTTCATCCGCCGTACCGTGGAAAATCTCCACCCTGGCTCCCCGCTTCACGGCATCAGCCAGCTGCTTGCGGTTATCAAAACGGTGCAGGTTCACATAGCACAGCGGCCAGCCCAGCACACGTTTGCCCATGTCCGTCATGGTGGTGAAGGGCGCCACGAGCACCAGCTTTTGCACTCCGAGATCATTCGCAGCCATCAGACCGGCCGCGCAGCCGATGGAGTGGGCCAGAACACCCAAATGGGGCTGCAGTTTTTCTTCCGGCTGGTTCAGGTGGTTGGCCAGCGCGGCAAAGGCAGCGCGGGAGCTTTCCCGGATGCGCCCCGGTGTGGGAGATCCCTTGCAGTCGCCATAGCCCGGGTAGTCCACCAGCAGATAGGCAAACTCAGGGTTCCAGGTGCTCAGATAGCTCAGCCAGTCGAGGGCCACGGTGCCGTTGCCGCCGAAACACAGCCATATCTGGGGCTGCTTGCCCGGTTTCCGCGCCGGGATGTAGTGGGCGGTTTGCGACCCCTGGGCCGTATGGTATTTCAAAGCCACGCCTTGGTGCTCACGCAGCATTTCCCGGTAGGCCTCATCATACGGGCGCGGGTAGTAGATCAGCCTCGACTGACAGCCCAGCAGCAAAAGCACCGTGGTCAGTAAAAGCAGAAGCAGGATTCGAAACAGGCTGGCGGTGAGGGTCACAAGCGTATGATAGGCACGTGCCCAGAAAGAACGACAGTGCAAAGGCAAAAGCTGCCAGCATCTCCGGAAGTCCGGCGCTGGTGGCCCTGCATCCCCGTCTTCAGGCCTGGATCTCCGGCAGTTTCAGACAGCTCACCCAGGCGCAGGAGCTGACCCTGCCGCACATTTTGGCAGGCCGGTCCGTGCTGCTTTCCTCCCCTACCGGCAGCGGCAAAACCCTCGCGGGCTTTCTCGGCATTCTGGATCATCTGGTGCGGGCGCACGAGGCGGGCAACCTGGAGAGCGGCATCCATGCCATCTATGTCTCTCCTCTGCGGGCGTTGACCTATGACATTCAAAAGAACCTCATGGCTCCGCTGGAGGGCATGGGGTTGCAGGAAACCATCCGGGTGGGCATGCGCACGGGCGACACCACGGCTGCTGAACGCGCGAAGCTGAAGAAGAAACCGCCGCACATCCTGCTGACCACGCCGGAAAGCCTGGCCATCATGCTGCCCCAGACAGGCTGGGGCCAAGCCCTGGCCTCCGTGCGTTTTGTCATTGTGGATGAGCTCCATTCCCTGGCGGAGAACAAACGCGGTGCTCACCTGGCTCTGAGTCTGGAGAGGCTGGAACATCACGGTGGAGAACCCGGTCGTCGTAAGGTTCGCATCGGTCTGTCTGCTACCGCAGCCCCCTTGCCCCTGCTTGCCCGGCTTCTTACTGGCGCGGACAGGCCTTGTGAAATCATTGAGGCCCGCATTGCCCGTCGGCGGCGGGTGGAGGTGCTTTCGCCGGTGCGCAAAAATCCGTATCCGCCCGCGGGTTTCACGGCGCAGCGGGTCATGCAGGACATTGCCCAGATCGTGGTGCGCAACCGCAGCGTCATCATTTTCTGCAACATGCGCAGCAGCACGGAGAGCGTCACTTACCGGCTGAAAAACGCCCTGCCTGACTTGGCGGGAAAGATCGAGGCTCATCACGCCTCCCTGGACCGGGATGTCCGGCTGGAAGTGGAGGACCGTTTGAAAAGCGGGGAACTGCGCGCGGTGGTGTGCAGCACCAGCCTGGAGATGGGCATCGACATTGGCAGCGTGGACTGCGTGGTCATGATCTCCACGCCCAAGGGCATCAGCCGGGCTTTGCAGCGTATCGGACGCAGCGGCCACAGCATTGATGCTGAAAGCCACGGCATTCTCGTGGCGACGAATGTCAACGACCTCATGGAGTGCATCGTTTGTGCCGAGATGACACGCGCGGTGCAGCTGGATGCTGTGCGGCTTTTGGAAAGCCCGCTGGACGTGCTGGCCCAGCATCTGGTCGGCATGGCCATGGAGGGAGGCTACACGCTGGAAAGGGCGTGGGAAACCGTCCGTGGAGCCGCTTCCTTCCAGCATCTGGCGAAAGATGATTTTGACCGCGTGTTGAATTATCTGGAGGGCGGCGGGCGCTCTCTGGAACGGCAGTACCGGGACAACTTTGGCAAGATCACCTGGGTGGATGACTGCCTCGCCATCCCGGGCAAAAAGGTGGAGCGTGAATACCTGGCTAATGTCGGCGTCATCCACACCGAGGGCATGGTGAACATCATCCTTGGCAAACGCCGTCTGGGCCAGGTGGAGGAGTCTTTTATGAAGCGCCTGAAAACGGGTGATATTTTTGTGCTCGCGGGCCGCACGGTGCGGCTGGTGGAGACAGGCGTGGCCGAGGCCTGGGTGGAGGATGCGGCGGGCCGCCTGCCCACCGTGCCTGCGTGGAATGCCAACAAGATGCCCCTGACCTCCGGCCTGGCGCGTGAAGTGGCCCGCTTTCGCACGGAACTGGCGGACCGGGTGGACCGGCAGGACGGGGAAAGTTTGTGCGACTGGCTGGTGGAACGCTTTGAGATCTCCACCAGCAACGCGCAGGCCATCCTCCAGCACGCCCGGAACCAGCTCCGAGTATCGCGCATTCCCACGGAGAAGACGTTGATCATCGAACGTTTTGTGGATGACCGGGAAGGGGCGGATCCCGATCTGGTGCAGTTTTTCTTCCACACGCTCATCGGCCGCAGCGCCAATGACGCCCTGAGCCGGATCATCGCCTACCGGGTGAAGCAGGCAGTGGGTGGCAATGCCATGGTCACCATTGACGATTATGGCTTCCTCCTGACGCTCAAGAATTTCCAGGATCTGGGGTTGGAGGAATGGAAGCTGCTGTTTGAAGAAGGCGGTCCTGAGGCGGACATGCAGGCTGCCCTGGCTGAGAGTGAACTGGTGAAATGGAACTTTCGCGGGGTGGCGCAGACCGGCCTCATGGTCCCGCGCAACCGGCCCGGGCAGGAGCGCAGGATCAAGCAGCTGCGCTGGAGCACGGAGATTTTGTTCCAGGTCCTGTCTCAACATGAGCCTGACCACCCTCTGCTGGTGCAGTCCTACCGGGAAGCCACCCACACCTTCCTGGATCTTCCCCGCGCCGTCGAATACCTCCGCTCGGCCCTGTCCCTGGACTGGCATCTGGTGGAGGTGCCGGTGGTCAGCCCTTTTTCCTTCGGCCTCTTCGCCAGCAAGATCCGCGAAGGCATGATGCTGGAAGACCCTGAGGAGGCCATCGAGCGCCTGTGGCGGGACTATGAAAAGAAAATGGGAACGGCGTGACGGGGCGGTGCGGATGGCCGCTTGCGATGGCGGCGGGTTTCCGGCAAGGTGCAGACATCATGTCCGACTCTCTGACTGCCGACATCACCCTCCTGGGCCGCTCCGAGCACCGCCTTCCTGCCTCGCCGGATGAGGCCACTCTGGAAACTTTCCCCAACCGCACCCCGGGCCGCAATTACACCATCCATCTGAGCGCGCCAGATTTTGGGTCGCTCTGCCCGGTGACTGGCCAGCCGGATGCTGCCCATGTGGAGATTCTTTACATTCCGGACGAGCGCTGCGTGGAGACCAAGTCGCTGAAATTCTACCTCGCCAGCTACCGCAACCACGCCTCATTCAATGAGGCGATCGTCAACCGCATCCTGGATGATCTGGTCAAGGCCTGCGCTCCCAAGCAGGCCATCGTACGCGGGCGTTTTGTCCCGCGTGGCGGCATCCAGCTCACGTGTGAGGCGCGTCACCCCAGCCGTGAAGTGCCGCTGGAGTGGCCCGCAGCCTCCCTGAGTACGCATTAAAAAGGGGCCGCAGCAGTCCCGCACCGCGAATCATCTGACTCCCTGGGACCCAGCCTCCCGTGGGAGTCCACGCCTGTTTCCGGCCGGGAGTGACGATTTATAATCCAATATTCTTGTAATTACTTTGTATTTCTTTTAGTTTGGCATTCCGCCAATCCCCCCAACCTGGCTATGACCCCCCGCCATTCTCGTTTTCTGTCGCCGCTGCGTTCGTCGCGTTTTGCCGTCAAGCTTCTGGGCCTTCTGGGCCTGTTGGCCCTGCCGATGGCCCGTTCGGCCACTCTCTATTGGGATGGCAATGGTACCACTGCCGGGGCAGGCACCACTCCTTCGGGCACCTGGGCATCCTCCATGATTTGGGGGAGCAACGCTGCAGGCACCACCGCCACCTCCAACCCGACGACCTCCAACCTCAAGGATGACATCTTCTTTGCAGCGGGAACGGATGCCACGGGGGCCTACACGGTCACCATTTCAAACACCCAGAACGCCCGTTTGCTGACCATCGAGGAAGGCACCCCCACTTTTACAGGCGGCACGCTGAATCTGGCCAGCAGCAGCGGCGGCATCACGACCCTGGCGGGAGCTGCCACAGTCAGTTCTAACCTGACCATCAGCGGTTCCCAGACTCTGAATACGGCAGCGGGGACCACCATCGCGCTGGATACGGGGACGTTCACCCGCAACCCCGGGGCTTCACTGAACATCCAGGGCGCAGGTACCGTGACCTCCACGATGACGAATCTGAGCATGGTCTCCCCCACAGGCATCATTGGGACCTGGGCCACCTTTGGCACGGGCGCTACCACTCGTTACGCTACTTTTACCGGCAGCACCATCACTGCTCTGACAGGCACCGCTGCTGCCAATGCCGCCGCGCTGACGGACACCACGGGCACCGCCAATTATGACCTGGCTGCGACCTCCGGCACGCTTCCGGCTTCCGTTTCGGCCAACACCCTCCGCTACACTGGCGGCACCGCCACGCTGGCTCCAGGAGCGACCCTGTTTTCGGTCAATGGCATCATGAACGCAGGCACCGGAGCACTGACCATCGGTGCTGCCAATCCCCTTACCATCGGTGCGGATCGTGAACTGGTGCTGAACTCGGCTAGCAACAGCATCACTGTCTCCAGCATCATTCAGGACAACGCCGGCGGTGCTTCGGCCGTGACCAAGATCGGCAGTGGCTCGCTGACGCTTTCGGGAGCCAACACCTACAACGGCGTCACTTACATCTCTCAGGGCGTCGTCACCATTTCCAATCCCAACGCTCTGGGTTCCACGGTCGGACATACAGTCATCAATACCAACGGCAGCACCACAACGGGCGGCATGCTCTACCTGTCCGGCGGCATCTCTGTGGCGGAGAACATCACCATCGCCGGCCCGGGCGACGGCATTGCCAACTCCTACAATGCCACCATCGCCTCCACCAGCGGCATCAACACCATCACCGGGGTCATCACCCTCAGCGGCCCCAACACTTACCGCCTTGGTGCCAGCCCTGGCACCGTGCTCAATGTGGGTCTCATCCAGCGCACCGGTACAGACTCGTCCTCCATCGTCCTTTCTGCCAGTGGTACGGGCGTGGTGAACATCACCCAGCCGATCAAGAACAACAATGGCGGCCTGACTGTCCACGGAGGTGGCATTGCCGTGCTTAGCGCCAGCAACAACGAGATTGGCAATACGAACGTGCAGAACAACTCCACCCTGAGACTGGCAGCCAACAATGCGCTGCCGAGCATCCGCGATGTGCAGGTGGGCAACTCTTCTGGAAACACCAGCACCGGCTCCGGTAATGATGTCGGCACGCTCATCCTGGAAGGCACCAGCCAGACCATCAACGCGCTGAACGCCTATGCCAACGCGGGAGCCACGCCGAATAACACAACGACCACCGACCGTCGTAAAATCACCAACAACTCGGCCAGCAACAGCTCGCTCACCGTCGGTGCCAACAACGGCAGCGGCAACTTTGACGGCGTGATCGAGGACGGCACTGCTGGCGGCATCATGTCCTTCACGAAGATCGGGACCGGCACGCAGACCTTCTCCGGCACCGTGGCAAATACTTACACCGGTGTTACCACTGTGAATGGCGGCATGCTGGCCCTGGCCAAGACCGCGGGTGTCAATGCCATCTCTGGCAATGTGGTGATTGGTGACGGTACCGGCGGTGACATCGTACGCCTGAACAACAGCCACCAGATCGCCGACACCAGCATCATCAGTTTCAATGGCAGCGGCTCCACCACCGGCATTCTGCGTCTTAACAACCAGTCGGAAACGGTGGGCGGTCTCAGCAGCGCCACCGGTTCAGGCATCGTCGAAAACGAATCTGGAAGCGCAGGCACCGGCACGCTGGCTGTCAATGTCGCAGCCTCCACCACGCAGTCCTACGGCGGTGTGATCCGCAATGGCGACGGTTCAGGAACTGATGGCAGCCTGGCATTTGAAAAGAACGGCGCGGGCACCCAGGTGCTCACCGGGGCCAGCACCTACACCGGCGGCACCACCGTGAACAACGGCACCTTGCTGGCCAATAACGCCAGCGGCTCGGCCACCGGCTCCGGCCCGGTCATGATCGTCACCACGGCCACCTTGGGTGGTACGGGCAGTATTGGTTTGGGCGCAGCCAGCCGCGCCACCGTCATGGGCACCCTGTCTCCTGGCAACGGAGCCGGCTCGGTAGAGAGTTTTGAATTCACCCTGGCAAACGCCATGGGGGCCGGAACCTCCGGTGTGACGTTTGACAGCTCCACCCTCGCTTTTGATCTCGGCGCAGGCGGCTCCAGCATTACGGCTGTGGGCATCAGCGACAGTTTGTTGGTCAATGGCACGGTGAATGAAGCAGGTGACCTTGCTTTCGTGGGCACCAGCACCTTTGATTTCGGCGGCACCGGTTCCAACGGCTGGTACAAGCTGTTCGACACCGCTGCCGGCAGCCTCTTTGACTGGAGCGGTCTCACTGTGGATGCCAACCGCCAGATCACCGGCGGGCTTGCCTTTGCCAATCTCGGCAACGGCCTCACCGGCACTCTTTACCTGGGCGATGGCGGGGCCAATGGAGACTTCGGCGATGTGTATCTCCACGTCACTCCTGAGCCACGCCGGGCCCTGCTGCTGGTAGGCGGCCTTCTGTCCCTGGCCTTCCGCCGCCGCCGGAAATAAGGTCGCATTTCCGGGCTTTGCTGGCAGGGTGCAAGCTGCAGGGATAAAGGCTGCAACAGCGGCCTCCTCCTTCAGGTTTGTACCGTTCCCTCGTCATGTCCAAAGCACTCATCCTCCTCAGCGGCGGTCTGGATTCCACCGTCGCGCTGTACTGGGCCCGCCAGCACCACGAAGTTGTGGGCACGGTCAGCTTCGACTACGGCTCCAAACACAATGACAAGGAAATTACCCTGGCGGCGTGGCACTCGGTGCATCTGGGCATTCCGCATGATGTTGTCCGCCTGCCGTTTGTGAACGAGCTCTTCACCTCCGACCTTTTGCAGAGCGGAGGCGACATTCCGGAAGGCCACTATGCCGACGATAACATGAAAAAGACCGTGGTACCGTTTCGCAACGGCATCATGCTGGCCATCGCCTGCGGCATTGCCGAATCTCGTGAGGCGGAGGCCCTGGTCATTGCCGCCCATTCGGGTGATCACGCCATCTATCCCGATTGCCGCGAGCCTTTCATGAAAGCCATTGGCGATGCCATGCGGGAGGGGACCTATGCACGCATTGAACTGCTGCGTCCCTTCATTGCCATGGACAAGACCGCCATCACCCGCCTGGGGCACGACTTGGGTGCGGACCTGGGCAAAACCTGGAGCTGTTACAAAGGCCAGGATCTTCAATGCGGCGCCTGCGGCACCTGTGTGGAAAGGCGTGAAGCCTTCATTCAGGCCGGGCTGGAAGATCCCACCGTGTATCAGCATGAACCCCCTCTGCCCGCTGCTCCGGTTGATTGAAACGCAGTCGGTGGGCGGAGCTGAAGCTGCCGGGGAAGAGAAAGCCTGCGCCACGAAGAGGATGGCGATTGCACCTGCAGAGCACCCTGTTCATAGTCATGGCTCACCATGAAAAGACGCTTGCTCCTCCTGGCCACTCTCCTCGGCATTGTCAGCTTTTCCGCCCAGGCGGAAGACGGTTTCACCCCTCTGTTTGATGGCAAAACCATGAATGGCTGGAAGAACGCCTACACGTGGGGTGACATCAAAGTGGTGGATGGTGAGATCCATCTGACGGGTGAGAAGAAGTTCTTCGTGGTCACGGAAAAGACCTATTCGGATTTTGTCTTTGAGGGTGACGTGAAGCTGCCGGAAGGCCAGGCAAACAGCGGTTTCATGTTCCGCGCCCATGCCCAGCCTAACAAGGTTTTTGGCTATCAGGCCGAGGTGGACGGTGACGCGAACCGCAAGTGGTCCGGCGGTCTGTACGACGAAGGCCGTCGCATGTGGTTCATCAGCCCCATCAAGGGCAACAAGGAGAGCGAGGCCGCCTTCCGCGCCCGCGCTGGCGACACGTTCAAGCGCAATGACTGGAACACCTACCGCATCACCTGCAAAGGCAACAAGCTGAAGATCGAGGTGAACGGCGTGGTGACCACCGACGTTGAAGACGACAAGGACGCCAGCGGTGTCATTGCCATCCAGCACCACGGTGAAAAAGGCGCGACTTACAAGTTCCGCAACCTGCGCATCAAGGAACTGAAGTAACGAGCCTGGAGAAAAGCCTTTTTAAACACTCAGGAGACCCGGCTGGATCCAGCCGGGTCTTTTCTTGGGGTGCAGCCTGAAACGAGCCGCTGCGGTTTCATTCCGTCATCTCCGAGGGGGGATTCGCCACCTTGGGCGGTTGCGCGAACTTTGGGATGGGATCGTTCTGAAACGGGGAGATCCATGCCGCAGGGGCCAGGGTGCGGGGTTCCGCTGCCAGATTGGCTTCGGGGTCGATCATGAAACGGGCGGGACGTCCGTTCAGCGAAACGGTGGACAAGGCTCGCACCTCCATGCCCGGCAGGCCGCGTGCAGCCAGATCGGCCGCTACGTGATGGCAGAGCTGTAGAATCATGTCCGGCCTGGTGCTGGCTTTGCTGCTTTGCCGCGTGGTCAGGTAGTCGTGAGGGAGCACCGTCCAGGATTCGTTCGTAGCCGGGTTGCGCACATGAATGGAAAGAGCGCCAGCTTTTCTTCTTAGCATCATGCGCCACGAGAAACGGTGGCCTTCTTCCGTCCACGCCACATTCCCGGGATATAGCCAGTGACGAAAGGGAATGAGCAACTGCAAGGTGATGTAGACAGCCGCCAGGGTGGCAATAATCTTTTGCCTTTCGGCAGAGGCAGAAGGTGCTTTGGCGACGCCTTGGACTGGCTGCCACAGAACCGGAAAGAGATGTGGCAACCTGGGCTGAAACAGCAGGATCGTGGCTCCCAAAGCCATCCAGGGAAAGATGCCGATCTTGAAGAGGTAGCAGTTGGTGAGATTAAAAACAGCTGCCAGAAAAAAGGCCAGCAGCCGAGTGCGGCGCCAGATCAGCATGGGGACGACCAAAAGGTCAAAGACCAGCCCGGAGTAGGAGAAAAAATATGGCATCCAGGGCTCGGCAAAATAAGGTCCGAGCACGGGGTAACCGGTGCGCCGCAACAGCCAGGCACGCATGGGCTCGCCAGCCAGCCAGTCCCCGTTCAGCTTGGCCAGACCCGCCATGAAGTAGACGATGCAAAGCTGCGCCCGCAGCAGCCCTGTGGGCCAGGCTGGAACGTAGCTGGTGCGCAGACCGGGGCGCAGCCACGCATCCACGGACAGCGCATGGTGGGCCGGCATCCAGATCATCAGGAAGCACAGCAGGCAGACGAGGTAGTGGTGATTGAGATAGTGCGTCTGATCCAGCAGGAACACATAGGTGAAGCCCAGGAAATAGACCGCACAGCAGATGCGGTAGAAGAAGCCCAGCGCGATGCCTGCGCCGGCGACCGCCAGCACCCAGAAGTGAAGATGCATGCCCCAGGCGGGCCATGGCTGCACCCAGGAGAAGCCATAGTATTTGAAAAGGAAGGCGGGGGCGACGTAGTAGGCCTCAATCCAGCCCTTGGTGATAAAACGCAACGCCTCCACCAGCAGGATAATTCCGAAAACAATGCGGAACCAAACCAGTGAAGCAATGTCCACCGGGGCAAAGAGGGCTTTGATAAACCGGCGCATCAGGTCATTCGGGAACGGAACAAAAGAGGCAGCAAAACTCGATGGATGCGGTGGATGCGCACGGCCGGGGAAGGATTGGAAAATGCGGATGCAATGGCAGCGTACGGGCGGGACTTTTCATGGCAGGGCTGCGCGATGACGAGGCCCGGCAGCACACCTCCCGATGTTCCGTGTTGGGAGGACTCCCGAAGGAAGGGGCATCTGGGCGTTTCTTTTGCATTCTCCCGGATGTTTCGCGGGTGCGCGCGCGTCCGGTCTTCCAGTCATCCACCCTCACGATGAAAAAGGTGTGACCGACAAGTTCTCTGTGGGGTCTTGGTGCTGGAGAAGGCTGTGGTGAGGCAGCGGTGAATGTGGGGCCAGCATCTGGCTCTCGCATTCACCACAGATATTGGGTGGGTCTACGAAGAGAGAAGCCTCAAGGCTTCAGATCAAGCAGTTGCACCGTACCCACATGCACAGGGTCTCTGGCCGTGCCCAGAGGGAAGACAAACTGGCCGAAGCCCCGATTTTCGTCAGATCCGTAGTGATGCACGAGGACACCGTTGAAGCTGCCGCTGCGCCCCGTGACGGGATCCTTGTACCTGCCTGAATAAAGACCCGTCGTCGGAGAAAGGGTCAAGGAAACTCCGTTGGGATTCAGATCACCCAACTTAGGCAGTATGATTCTGCTGGGCGCGCGCAGGATAAAGTTCTGGCCAAAAGCAGAAACGTCCGGGCCAGAACGCCCCAGAAACGAGAGCCGGGCGGAATCTGTCACCAGACCTGCGGGTTCCAGAAAGTTATCGAAGTTTTCCTCCTTGGAGTATTTGTTTCCAACGGCCCGGATGGTGCGCACCGGGACACCTTGAGAGAAGGTCAAGTCGCGGCTGCCTTCCGGACGCGGATGAAGCAGGCAGTCCATGGGAACTTCTGCGCCTGCAAGGGAGAGGACATCATGGTGTCCCGGATGAAGAGTCACCGCGCCCTGGAGACTGCCCTGGTCTTTATCCAGCAAGGTGTAGAGGAGGACATAGCTACCCACCGTGTCTGGTGCGGAAGCCAGCTTGGAAGAACAGGTGAAGGCCGATCCATCGCCTGCCCGCCCGGTCCACTGGGCAGCGCCATTGGCGCTCACTTTCAGACGCGCAAACCCTTCCGCCAGCGGGCCGGTGCCGTGAAAACCGAGTGTGTAATCTCCCGCCATGTCGGAGGCAACGCTGGCGGGTGGAGTGACCAAGCGGACCAGGATGGGAGCAAGGGCTGCTCCCGCTTCCGGAGCTGAAGGAACTTCCTGAAGCGAACCTGACAGAAAACCTCCCGCTGCATTCAAGGTGAGACGAAGCGGAGTTGAGAAAGGCTTCTTGCGCGGGATCAGAACCGAGGCCTGGAAAACCTGCGGCTCCGCGAAGCTGGTATCCAGGGCCATTTTGAAAGCATATCGCTGGTTAGCTGTCTGAAGGCTGCCGCTGGCGATGCCCGTGGAAGTCACGGTCAGATCCAGCCGTCCGCCAAAGTCTCCATTGGTGGGGAGATCACGCTTCACGACTCCGACGTAGGAACCTTCGAAGGAGTTTTTTTCAACCGTCAGGTAAACTTCCCTGGCAAGGCTTTGGCCCACATCATTCCGGGCGTAGAACCTGACTTTGAAAGGGCTGTAAGCATTTGTCTCCGGATCATAGCGCCCTGCCTGAACAGGCCGGCCGGTGATGCGGCCGGTGCTGGTATTGAGCACCAGGCCTTTGGGCAGACCCACTGCGGAGTAGCTCTTCGGGGCATGGGAGGCAAAGATTTCTGCCTCCACGGGTTCACTGATGAGAAGGGTGCCGGGGAGCGTGACTTCTTCGATGACAGGTACCTGGTCCACCACGGTGACCTGCGTGCTGCTATGGGCCGCGGCGGGGGAGTTGCCGGGGGTATTCAGAGTCACCAAACAACTGTACTCCCCGCTGTTGCTCAGGTCTGCCTGGCTGATGGAGAGGGTGGCAGTTCCGGACCCGCTGACGAGGGCACCATTCTCCTGTCTGCCGTCCGTGAGTGCCGCAGAACCCTTTTGCCAGCGATAAGTCAGAGAGACGCCTGCAGCCTTGGGGGCGGTGACTTTGCTGGTCAGTTTGATAACACCGCCTTTCTTGACGCTCAGATTCGCGGGTGCCGGGGCCACGACAGCAATGTGGGCAGAGGCAGATTCGGCATTGCCGCCGGGGCCTGCGATGGCCACGGAGTAACTGCCTGCATGGCTTGTTGTGGCCGAGTTTGTGACCGTGTGGCGGGTGCCGGAGGCTCCGGTCAGGCTGGTTTTGCCCTTTTTCCATTGGTAAGTCATGGGCGCGAGGCCCAGAGCCGAAACTTCCAGCTCCAGCGGCGAGCCCTGCTGGATCAACTGCGAAAGCGGCTGCTGCTTGATGGTGGGCTGCCGGTGCACGGCCACCGTGGCGCTCTCGCTGGGCACAGAGCCGGCAGGATTGGTGACAATGACATCGTAGCTGCCCTGGTCGCTAAGAAGAGCCTCGGGAACGATCCATTCGGAGGCGGTTGCCAGGGGAATGGGGATCTCGCTTTTACGCCACTGGTAGGTCAGCGGGCCGGTACCTGTCGCAGTCACGCTCAGCCGCAGTTCCTGGCCTTCTCCCACCTGCGTAGAAAGCGGATGCTGGGTGATAGTCACCAGATTGGCCACCGTCAGCGTGAAACTGCTTGTGGTTGTGGCCGTGCCGTCGCCCGCCGTCAGGGTGATCAGAGCAGAGCCGCTCTGGTCCTGCGCCGGTGTGATGGTGAGAGTCCGGTTTACCCCCGTGCCGCCTAACAAAAGATTGGCAGGTGGTATGAGCGCCGTGTTGTCAGAACTTGCCGTCACGCTCAGGGTGGCGGCTGCCGATTCCACGTCCTGTACTATGAAGGGAATCGCCCCTGTGGAGGTGTTCTCGTTCACCATCTGGGCGGCGATCGCGGAAATGGCCGGTGCATCGTTCACCGGATTGACCGTGAGCTGGAAGGTGCGTTCAACGGTGGAAAGACCATCGCTGAGGCGAACGGTGATGTCGGCGGCACCGCTGCGGTTGGTGACCGGAGTGATGGTGAGGGTGCGCTGGTAACCGGTGCCCGTAAAGGCAAGCCCTGCATTCAGGACCAATGCTGTATTGCCCGATGTCGCCGTCAGGCTCAGTGAGCCTAGGGACAGATCCGGATCACTAAAATGGACCGGCACCGCAAGCGGGGTGTCTTCGTCGGTGACCTGATTGGCAATGCTGCTGAGGACAGGGCTGTCAGGCACGGGATTCACCGTGACATTGAAGGTGGCCGTCCGGCTGCCAGTGCCGTCATGGGCACGGATGGTGATCAGAGCACTGCCATTTTGATTGGGCAGAGGAGTCACGGTCACGGTGCGGTTGGCACCGCTGCCGCCGAAGACGATGTTGGCATGCGGGATCAGACCGGTGCTGTTGGAGGTGGCTGTGAGGGTGAGATCCTCCGCCGGCGTTTCTACATCCGCCAGGGTGAAGGCAAGGGGACCTGTGGAGGTGTCTTCGTCGATGGTCTGCGCCGTCAGACCGGTGATGGTCGGGAGGTCATTGACGGAACGCACGGTCAGGGTGACCGGCACGGAAGTGGTCGTGATGCCATCTCCCACATGCACAGTGAGAGTGCTGGTGCCATGCTGGTTGGCCTTGGGGTAAACACTGAAGGTGCGGGCAGTCCCCGTACCACTGTCGCTCAAGGGGCTGGAGATGAGGTTGGTGTTGCTGGAGGTGACATAGACAGTCAGATCTGCGGCCGGGGTCTCAACATCCCCAACCGTGAAGGGCACGGTTTGGAGAAATTCGTCTTCGTTCATCACCAGATCTGTCAGGCCTGTAACCGTGGGTGCATTGTTGAGTCCGGTGCCTTTGAGGAAGATCTCCAAAGGGCTGCTGTCCGGGTCATTGGACTGGATCTGGAGATGGGCAAAACGTTGCCCCAGCGCCTTGGGCGTA
>DASWXG010000767.1:0-2656 GCA_036405615.1 Prosthecobacter sp.
GGTTTCCAAAAACCCACCGCCAGGAAGAAAGGCTGCGTCTTCTCCTTCAGTTCACCCAGCGCCTGTACGGCCAACCCGGCCACGCGACCGTCAAAATAGGCCTCGTCCGCAACGTCGCGGCATTCGCATTTGGGGTCCTTGGCCAGGTTCTCAGGAAGGTCTCCTTCCATCTCCGGTTTGTCCGAGCCGTGATTGGCGAAGTGCATCACGGCAGGCACGCTCCAGGAATCCGGGTCCCCCTGCACTTCATGCAGCCAGTTGTGGAAGATCTTGCCGATGTTCTGGGTGAAGTAACCGTTGTTTTTGAAGTGCTGGGGCAGTGTCACCACCTGCGGCAGGTTCTGACGAAAATGGGTGGGCAGATCCCAGACCCGCAAGGTGTCCGGCTTCAACCCGGCGAGCAGCGAGGCGCGGGAGGGATTGCACACAGCCTGCTGGCAGTAGGCGCGGTTAAAAACCACGGACCGGCTGGCCAGGCGGTCGAGGTTGGGCGTTTTGACCAGGGTATTTCCATAGCAGCCGAGGTCGTTGCGCAAGTCGTCTGCGGCGATGAAGAGTACATTCGGCCTTTCTTCGTGCAACTGTCCGTAAGCCATGACCGGGCCGACAACGAGACAGGCAGAAACAATCCAGGTTTTCATGGTCGGAAATCAGCGGGGTTGCAGCTTGCGGCCGGGGAGCAAAAACATCTTCCCTGCTTCGTTGCAGATGAGAAGATTGGGTCCTCCTTGCCCAGCCATGTACCCACAGCGCCGGTTTCATGAGCACCTCCAGGCTGAACGATGTGGCCGGTTTCATCACGGAAAGGGACGGGACGGGCAAAGCGGGGTTTCTCCGCCGTGCCGGTGTTTAGCATCAGCAACGGTGTGCCGAGCGTCTTCTTGCCAATGGCCGGCATGGGCAGACCGGTTTCTCGGTCAGGGATGGAATTGACCCGTGCGGTGCCGATGACGAGATCCGGTTTGCCATCCTGGTTCCAGTCGAAGAAGTCGAGTTTGCAACGGCCGCTCATGCCGCCGACTCCGCCGCTGGTGCCGATGGGCTTGCCGTCCTCCAACAGCAGCTTGCCGCCATCCTCCACATTGAAGTCATCCAGCCGCCAGTAGAGGTGAAAGTGATCTTCTCCATCCACCAGGGCCAGAGCCGTGCGCCCGTTGATCTTGCCCACGGCAGGACGGCAGCGCCACATGCCGCGCAGGTCAATGCCGTCGCAATAGAGTGGACGGGCGGCCTCCAGTTCAGGACGTCCCTTGCTGCCACGATTCAGGTAAATGAGGCAGTTCCCGGTGATATCTCCTGTGAGGAGGTCTGGAAGACCGTCATCATTCCAGTCCGCCACCGTGGGCGACAGGTAACCCCAGCGCGCTTCCTGCAATCCCTGGAGGCTGCCCGAATAACCCGCCTGCACATGAATCTCACGACCGCCAGCCTGCACACGCACACCTGGCAGAAAACGCGGCGCCTCATTGCTGCCTGTGTTCTCAAAGAAAAGCACAAAGCCTTCGGAATTTCCCACCAGAATGTCCAGCACCCCGTCACCGTTCCAGTCTGCCGAGCTGGGGCTGGGCAGCGTGCCAGCATAGAGGTCCGCCTGCTGCTGCAAGACCGGCACTGGGTCCTGATAAACAGGCGCACCCGCCTGGGTAAACCGGCCTGTGAACCGGTAGAAGTAAAGCGCCCCCTCCCCTGCCGCGATGATGTCCGAAAGACCTTCGGCATTGGGGCTGGCGCAAACACTTGGATTGATGCTGGGATGGCGAAGCGCGTTGCCATCTTCCCCTGCGCAAAGCTGCCTGCCTGAAAGTGCAAAGCCGGTGGCGGCGCTGTTAGGATAATGAATGAGATTGCCCTGGCGTGACCCGGTGATGAGATCCCGCCCATGGCCGCGCCCCAGATTCACGGCCGTGATCTGGTGCATGCTGAAATACACCTCCCGCTGTGAGCGGCTGATCTGCCCTGCTTTTTCCAGCGGACCTTTCATCAAGGCAGGCAGGCGTGCACCCGCCAGGTACTTGTAACGCAGATCTCCCCGTGCAATGCCGGAGGAGTTGAAAGGCCGCCATTCCTCCGTGGAGTTTTTGCCCAGCAAGGGCTTGGCGGGAGCGGCCATCTCAAAAGCGAGGTCAAAACTGCCGTCTGGGTTGGCGAGGGCTGCGAGAGCGGGAGGCGACTTCAGCACGGGGTCCAGCGGCAGGCGGCCCTTTTCCCGAAAAGCCAGGCCTTCTTTGTCAAAGACCGTGTGAACCAGTTCATCCTTCACGATCCAGAGAGCGTGAATGATGCCGTCGGCCGTTTGGAACACGGTGCCGCGTTCCTTGAACTCGCACTGCACAATAACCGGCGGGGCAAAAACGGGTGCGCCATTTTCCGCTGTGCCCGCACGCCGGAACAGATGCACCTGCTGGACACCGGCGTGGCCGGAGACAAAGAGATCCGGATGCTCTCCACCAAACACCTTCGCCACACCTAACAAATGATGGTTCAGATTGTTGAGCGCCAGCGGCCCTGTGCCGTCAGGTGCGGATGACCGCAGGGGCAGGATGCCTGGGGGCAGATGCGGTTCCGCCCCGCAAGCGGTGACGGTGAGGGCCAGAAGGGTGAAACAACGCTGCAGTCTTTTCATGGCCCGGGAAAGGTTGGGGATGTGTCAGTACAC
>DASWXG010000768.1:0-8784 GCA_036405615.1 Prosthecobacter sp.
CCCGCAGGACAAAGACTTCTTCAAGTTCATCGGCCTGAACTACGACACCTGCCATCTGGCCATCGAATACGAAACACCCAAACGTGCGCTTTCCCGCATCACCGGTGCAGGCATCCGCATCAGCAAGCTGCACTTCAGCTCGGCTTTGAAGTTGAAGCCCACTCCCGAAATGGTGGAAAAACTGAAGGCCTTTGACGAACCCGTTTACTTCCACCAGGTCATCGCCGACTACGGCCCCACAAGCCCGATGCGCCGGTTCAACGACCTGCCGGACGCCCTCAAGTTTGCCCAGGCCAACCCAACCCAGGTGGGAGACGAATGGCGCGTGCATTTCCACATCCCGCTTCATGCCGAGCCGACAGGCGGCTTTGAAAGCACCCGTGAGCACATTTCGGGGGCGATGGACTGGCTGGCCCAAAACCCGTCCAAGTGCCAGCACATCGAAATGGAAACTTACACCTGGGAAGTTCTGCCCGGCGAACTGCACAGCAGCGACGTCGTGGACCAGCTCGTCAAAGAGTACGACTGGACCCTGGCTGAGATGAAAGAGCGCCAGCTGGCTCCCTGATTTCCCTTTTCCTGCCCTTGCTCAAAAGCACCAGGCTTACAGCATTGAAGCTGCTGAGGCTTTGGCCAGTTCATAACCTTCGTCCACCTGCAAACCGCCAGACCGTGAAGCAGCCACGGCCAGTTCGTCGCAACGGTTGTTGCCAGCATTGGACGCATGGCCCTTGACCCAGCGGATGGTCACCTTGTGCTTTTCCAGCACCTTCAAGGCACGGTCCCAGAGGTCGGCATTGATGGCAGGCTGGTTGTCCGCCTTTTTCCAGCCGCGTGCCTTCCAGCTTTTGGCCCAGCCCTTTTGCACCGTATCCACCACGTATTTGGAATCTGAAAACAAGGTGACCTCACAGGACCGGTTCAGCAGTTCCAGCCCCTTGATCAGGGCCATCAGTTCCATGCGGTTGTTCGTGGTCTTCCGGTAGCCCGCAGCCAGTTCCTTGGTGTGCTGACCGCTCTGCAACAGCACCCCGTAGCCTCCCGGGCCCGGGTTTCCGCTGCATGCGCCGTCGGTGTAGATCGTAACAGAAGTCATCAGGGGTCAGAGAAGCTTTTCCAGCAGGGCCGCAAGGCCGGTGGTATCCGGCAGCGTGTGGGTGGCGGTAATAAGATGAGGGTTTTCGCTTTCGATGCGGATGGTGACTGGAACACCGGCATGGGTGCCCATTTGGATATCGCGGTCCGCATCCCCCACCATGATGCTGCGGGAGAGATCCAGATCATGCTCCACAGCGGCTTTCAGCAGCATTTCCGCGCTGGGTTTCCGGCAGGTGCAGCCGGGGTCTTTGGAAAGACAGGTGCAGGCGTAGATGCCATCGAAAGCCGCGCCATGCGCGGCCAGTTCCGCCTGCATGCGGGCATGGATGCCGTCCAGCTCCGCCTGGCTCATGAGCCCTTTGCCCACCCCTTGCTGGCTTGTGGCAAGAACCACGGCATAACCACGAGTTTTGCAAAGATGGAGAGCTTCTTTGATGCCCTGGCTGAAATGAAAATCTTCCCAGCTCAGCACATAGCCAGGGCCGGGAGACAGATTGACGACACCATCGCGGTCAAAAAAAACAGCAGGACGCTTCATGCGGGCGGATTGGATTCAGACTCCGGCCACAAGGGCTGGCCGGAAAAGCAGACATTGTCACCGATCGCCTGGATGGAGACATTTTGGAGAGAGATGGATTGAGACCACTCCGGCCCCGCCAGCACGGGAAGACCGGCCCCGCAAAGACGCGGTGCAATGTACCAGCACACTTCATCTACGCACCGCTCAAGAAAAGCCTGCGCCAGGACATTGGCACCGCCCTCAATCAGCACGCTGGTGATGCCGCGGGCAGCCAGTTCTGGCAAGACCTCGGAGAAAGACATGTCCCGCAAGACCAGCGTGCGGTCCTGATAGGCATCGGTAAAAAGATGCGCCTCGGCGGGGAGGCTGCCGCTGCGGGTCAGGACGACCCGCCAAGGCTGCTCTTTGAGAACTCCATTGCGGAGGGTCAGCCGGGGATTGTCCTTCCGCACTGTTTCGGCCCCTACAAGAACGGCGTCCACGCGTGCGCGGAGCCCTTGGCTGTGGGCGCGGGCCGCCTCACTGGTGATCCATTGTCCTTCCCCTTCCGGCCGGGTGATACGGCCATCCAAGCTCTGCCCGGCCTTGGCAATCACATAAGGCAGACCGGTGGTGATCCACTTGGCAAAGGGACGCAAGATTTCACGGCACTCCGCTTCCAGAACCCCGGTGGTGACGGTGATGCCTGCGGCCTCCAGCAACTGGCGGGCACGGCCCACATGGCTGGGATTCGGATCCTGTGCGCCCCAGACCACCCGGCGGAGGCCCGCCTTTTGAATGGCCTCCGTGCAGGGGCCTGTGCGGCCCTGAGTGCTGCAAGGTTCCAGCGTTACATAGATCGTGGCGCCAGCCACCCTGTCCGGCGCGTGATCCTGGGCATCTTTCAACGCCTCGATTTCCGCGTGCGGCAGACCGGCCTTCTGGTGATAGCCCTTGCCGATGACTTCGCCATCCGCCACGACCACAGCCCCCACAGCCGGGTTGGGGCTGGTCAGGCCAATGCCCTGGCAGGCCTGCTCAAGGGCAAGGCTCATCCAGTGAAGATCGGCTTCGGTGACGGTGGCGGACATGGGACCCTTTTCCATAATCCCCTCCCGCCTCTCAGACAAGGCGGGGTTTCACCGATGAAAGACTGACAGGGAAAGATGATCTTGACCGTTGGTCTCGGATTCCTTTCACTGCCCGCAGCCATGCTTTCTCTGAACCGCCGCGACTTCCTTTACCAGACCGCCTTTACCACGGCCGCCCTCACCGCGTCCAAGCTGAAGGCTTCCGATTCGCGGCCGCTCATCGGCATGGACCACTTCGCCGTGCGGGCCACCGGCTGGAAGGCGGGCCAGTTCATTGACTATGCGGCCAGCCTGAAACTGGACACCTGCTTCATTTCCGAACTGCATGTCTTTGAGAACTTTGAAGACGCCTACCTGAAGGGCCTCAAAGCCCAGGCCGACAAAGCCGGGCTGAAACTCTACGTGGGCACCGGCAGCGTCTGCCCGACCTCCAACACCTGGAAAGACACCTATGGCACAGGGGAAGAGCATCTTGCCCTGACCATTCGCGTGGCCAAGGCACTGGGCTCTCCCGTGGCCCGCTGCTATCTGGGCAATCAAAAAGACCGCGCCACCGACGGCGGCATCCAAAAACACATCGAGGCCACACTCAAAGTCATCCAGGCCAACAAGACCCGCGCCGAAGCCGAAGGCATCAAGATCGCCATCGAAAACCATGCGGGCGACATGCAGTCGAAGGAGCTGCTTGGCCTGATTGAAGCAGCGGGCAAAGGCTACGTGGGTGCCAACATCGACCCCGGCAATGCCGTCTGGGCTCTTGAAGAACCTTTGGCCCATCTCGAAACTCTCGGGCCGGTGACGGTCTGCTCCAGTGTCCGCGACAGCATGGTGTGGGAAACGGAAGAAGGTGCGACGGTGCAATGGACTGCTGTGGGCGAAGGCCTGGTGGATTTCAAAGCCTACGCCAAACGTTTTGCCGAACTCGCTCCCGGTGTACCTCTTCAGGTAGAGACCATCTCCGGCTTTGCCCGCCCCTTCACTTATAAGAAGGAGGAATTCTGGAAGATTTTCCCCGAAGGCTATCAAGATTCGGCGGGCTTTAAGGCATGGATGGAGATGGCCAAAAAAGGCAAGGAACTCCCCAGCTTCAAAGCACCCGAAGGAGCAGCCAAAAAGGACGCCGAGATCGCCTACCAAAAGGGTGAACTGGAACGCAGCACAGCTTGGCTCAGGGCCAACTTGTAAGCTCTGACCGTCAGCTACGGACATCTGCAACACCTGACTGAGCAACGTGCACGAAGCGGCACCTGAGTTGTCAAAACTGAGAAGCAAAAAAGAACGCTTTCCAGAAAATTAAAGTTTACTTAATTATTTAAAATAGCTAAATGGCAGCCAATACCCGTGGCTGCCATGACTCAATCTCCCGATACTCTGCGTCCTGACACCGTGGCCGAACTGGAGGCAAACCTGCACCAGATGAAGACGGCCAACTACTTTTTGAGGGTTGCCGTGGACCAGGTCCCCGAGGCAGTTCTCATTCTGGAAGCTGAAAGCACGGACAAGGCCGGTCCCAAGGTGCTGTTCAGCAATGCCACCGCCGCCATGCTGGTGGGTGTTGAGCCGGAGCGCGGCCTGCGCGGCCTGGGCATCGGTGATCTGGCGGCTGGCGATGCCGATGCACAGACCTTGCTCATGAGCCTTCACCAGGCTGTGCAAAATGGCGGGTCCAGCGAGTGCGAGGCCTTGATGCAGAACTTTTACGGGCGCGCACCGCAGCGCTGCCGCTGGCGTGTACGCGCTGTTTTCAACAGCCTGAGAAAGCTGCTGAATTTCACGCTGGTGATCACTCCCTGCGCGGCCGAAGCACCCGCACCGGCCCAGAAGGCTCCGGCCCGGCCGGAAGATCTGGACCGCCAGTCTCTGCAACTGAAGCAGGACAATCTGGCCGCCCTGGCCCAGGGCATCGCCCACGATGTGAATAATTTGTTAGGCCCGGTGGCCATGCGCCTCTCGGATCTGCTCCAGCAAGCACACGGCCAGCCGGGACTTCGCGACGAGCTCCAGCTCATTCTCAACGGCCTCCGCCGCGCCCGCCAGTTCACCTCCCAGGTGGTCACGGCCTGCAAGGCCAAGCCCCATGAAAAGCAGCCGGTGGATCTGGCTGTCCTTATCCATGACACCGTCAAGTTTGCCGGGGCGGGTTCCAATGCCCAGCTCCGCGTGCGGCTGGGCAACGCGCTTCGCTGGCCCGTGGCAGACGGCGTCAAGATCAGCCAGGTGCTGCAAAACCTCATCCTCAATGGCATCCAGGCCATGCCCATGGGCGGCTACATGGACATTGAAGCCGAGAACGTGGACATCGGCCTGGGCGGAGATGATGTGCTGAAACCCGGCACGTATGTGCGCGTCACTGTCCGCGATCGCGGCTGTGGCATCTCCCCGGCCAACCTGAACCGCCTCTTCAAAGAGACCTTCACTACCAAGGCGGATGGCAATGGCATCGGTCTCACCACCTGCCGCCGCTTCATCCTGGATCTGGAAGGCGACATCCGGGTGGCTTCCCGTCTCAATGTGGGCACGGAGTTTTCGGTCTACCTTCCCGCCGTCGCCCCCACCGCTGCCCGTGCCGGTGTCTGCGACCGTGACCATGCACCGGTACCGCTGCAAAAGGGCCAGGGACGCATCCTCATTGTGGACGATGAAGACGACCTCCGTCGGGTTGCCCTTACCATCCTCCGCCGCTGCGGCTATGAGGTGGTGGAGTGCGACAACGGCCAGGACGCCGTGAAGATCTATCAAAGCCTCGTTCGCACCGGCACACCTCCCGATGTGGTGCTGATGGACCTGACCCTGCGTGGCGGTCTGAATGGCGGAGAAACCGCAGCGGAGATTCTGCGCTTCGACCCCGCCGCACGACTCATTGTCACCAGCGGCAGCGTCAACGAAGACGTCCAGCTGAGCTTCCTTGAAAAAGGTTTCGTCGGTGTGCTTCCCAAACCTTACGAAGCAGGCGAACTGACCCAGATCGTCCACCGTGTCGTCTCCATGATGAGCCGGGCATGATGCCGGCGAGGGGGCAAGGCGGGCACTATCCAGCCCCCTTTCCGCTCAGACATCATCCGGCTTTCCTTCCTCCTGCTGGAGATACGTCCGCCCTTTGTAGAAAAGGGACGCCAGGGCAAACAGGACCGTGGTGCCTGCCATGCACTTCACAAAAAACCAGTAGTAGGCAGGCCCGGAAAGGCCGCTGCTCACGCCTGCCTTTTCCACAAACCAGTTCACCCCGGCCGTGAAGGCATTGCCCAGGAACACACTGGCATAGAACAGTCCCATGATGAATGACTTCAGCCGCACCGGAGCCTGGCTGTAACTGAACTCCAGGGCGGTGATCGAGATCATGACCTCCGCACCGGTCAGGAGAAAGTAAGCCAGCACCTGCCACCAGATGGTAGGACGCTCCCCCGCCTGGATCCAGGTTTCCACCCAGGCGGGAATGGTAAATGACAAGGCAGCCAGGGCAAAGCCGAGGCCGATTTTTCGCAAAGGCGTGAGGGTCACAAACCTCTCCAGCAAGGGGTAGATACCGAGAGAAAAAGCCGGGATCAGCAGCATGACAAAAACCGGGTTCACGCTTTGCAACTGGTCAGGCAAAACCTGGATGCCCATCATGTTCAGGTCCATGCGTGACGCCTGCGAAACCCAGCGGGAAGCTGTCTGGTCGAACAGAGCCCAGAACATGGTGATGAACAGATAGATCACCAGCAACCCGGCAAGAGAGCGGACAACCTCAGGCCGCCGGATCTCCCGCAGAAACTCCTGCGGCTGAGGCGGGATATGGGCAAACTGGCGGCGGCCCAGCCAGAAAACCACGGTGGCCAGCGCCATGAAAAGCCCCGGAACCGCAAAGGCCACATGAATGCCCTGGTGCTGCCGCAACAAGGGAGTCAGGACAATAGACACAAAAGAACCGACATTGATGGAGAAGTAGAACCAGTAATAGATGCGCGGAAGCAGCCGGGCATTGGACGAGCCAAACTGATCTCCCACATGGGAGGCCACACAGGGTTTCATGCCTCCCGCCCCGACCGCGACCAGCGTGAGGCCCCAAAACAGGCCGATGCGGGTGTTGTCCAAAAAGAGCAGCAGGTGTCCGAGGCAGCAGATGACGGACAGCAGGATGATGGCACGATATTTCCCCAGCCAGAGGTCTGCCAGCAGGCCCCCGGCCAATGGCGTGAGGTATACCGCAGCAATGTAGGTGTGAATCCACTTGGTGGCCTCCGCCTCGCTCATCAGGTCCTGCGCACCAGCATGGGTCACCAGGGCGGTAGTCATGAACACATACAGGATGGCCTTCATCCCGTAGAAGCTGAACCTTTCCGCTGCTTCGTTGCCGATGATGTAAGGGATGCCCGGAGGCATCTGAGATGTGGCAACGGGTGCGGTACGGTAAGTGGCCATGAGTGAAAGGGAATGTGTCAGCAGGCTTCTTTCCTTTGCGCCCACTTTTTGCCGGCAGCCAGAGCACGCAAGGTTTCCTCCAGCCGGCGAGCAAGGGTTTCCGGTTGCTTGGCGGTGCTCACCCACACCTTGTATTCACGCTGGTAGGTGGGCTTCAGCTGTTCATAAAAGGCGGCCGCCGCCTTGTTCTTTTTCAATCCTGCGGCCAGCGCTTCCGGCATGGGCCACTCTTCCCGGGGGGCTGCTGGCGGCTTGGGGAGCGCAGGCTGTGCATCCAGCCGCACGGCGGCATGAAGCAGCGCGCGCAGCGCCCGGAGATCCAGCCCTTTCAACGTCTTCAGGTCAATGTTGTGGATGGAGGCATTCTCCAGCCCGTGATTGAAAAGCTTTGCCGGGTCCGGCAGTTCGCTGCCGCGATAGAAAGTAATCTGCGTCCGTTCCTTCAATCCGCTCAGCCCGGCCACACGTTTGTTCAGGCTGAAACAGAGCATGTTGGAATTAATGGTTTCCTTCAAATCCGGTTCCCAGCGGAAAAACAGGCTCCGCAGTTCTTCACAAACATCTCTGGAGCCATCAGGGCAGGTGGCGATCCACTCATCAGGGTCTTTGGTGCGGGAACGTCGGCAGTCCATGCGGGTTCAAATCAAAAAAGCTCTGATGCAGCCTAGCCTCTGCCGGAAAGCCAGGTCAAGCCGCACAGGGTTCCTGGGCATCAAATTGCAACAAAACTTTCACCGACCGCCCGGGCTCGGGTGATGATTTCACCGGGGGCTTCCTTTATGAAAGGGTCGTCGGCCGCTGGCGTAACCAAAAGGCTGGCCACCTCTCACACTCATGAAAAGACTCCTTCTTTGCGCATTAGCCTTCTCCCCGCTTGCCTGGGGTGCCGAAGCTTTCGAAGCATCCCTTGGCCGGGAAAAGGATCTGCCGGGTGGCAAGGAGGCGGACGGCATCCGCGGAGACTTTGTGCTGCGCAATGACAAGGTGGAGGCAGTGATCTCCAGCGGCGCACCTAACCGCAAGGCCAACATGGGAACCTTTTGGGGGGAAAACGGGGCATCTCCTGGCAGCCTCTATGATCTGACTTTGCGGGGCCAGAACAATGACCAGCTCACCGCCTACTGCCCGGCCGGGCACGGCCCAGTGTCCTGGGTGCGCCTGATGGAAGGCCTTCCGTCTGGCGAAGCCGCCGTGGAGGCTGTCACCTCCGCAGGCATCAACAACGGCATCTACAAACGCGTCGAATATCGCATCCAGGACGGCAAGCCCGGTCTCTTCATCACCACCACCCTGAAGAACGAATCCGGCAAGCCGCAGAAGATCGCGACGAAATCCGACCTCACACGCTTCAACACTTCGGGAGAGACCGTGGATGGCATCATCTGGGCAGATGCTGTCAATCCCGCCCACAAATGCGGTTATGCCTTCAGCAGCCTGCGCCGGACCAGTGAAGAACCCTTTGGCGGTGACATGGAACTGGCCCCTGGGGAGGAAGCCAGCATCACGGTCTTCTTTGCCGTCGCCACCTCGCCTGCGCAGGCCGTGGGAGAAGTGCTCTTCATCAAAGGCCGCAATCCCGGTGTGGTAAAGGGCAGGCTGACCGCACCGGATGGACCGGTCACCAGCGCCGTCATCCAGGTACCCTTGTCCAAAAAGCCGGTACCCGCCTACCCGGATGAAAACGGAGAGTATGAA
>DASWXG010000769.1:0-4737 GCA_036405615.1 Prosthecobacter sp.
AGCTATGTCATCGGGATGCGGGTGCGCGCCCTGGACGTTCTGCCGCCCCAGCCTCAACCCGGATCCAACCCGCCTACCGTTGCCCTGCATGACGCCGCTTGAAACTGTTCAGGAACTCTACCGCGCCATGCGGGAAAAGGATGATGCTGCCGTGTTCGCCGTGTGTGCTGATGACATTGTCTGGCAGCAGAGCGCCGGTTTTCCAGGCGGGTCCACCTGGCACGGGCCGCAGTCAGTGATCGAAAATGTGTTCCGCGCGAACTCGCGCCGCTGGCAGGGTTTTGCCTTCACGGACGAGGAGATGCTGCAAAGCCAGGACGGCCGCCGGGTGGTGGTGCTGGGGCATTACTCCGGGACCGCCCCCGCCACCGGCAAAGCCATGCGGACAGCTGTGGCGCATGTCTATGATCTGCGTGCAGAAGACGGCAAGGTGACCCGGTTTCGCATGTTTGCAGACACGCATGCCATGTGGCAGGCGCTTGAGGCTTAGGCTTGACCGCTGCGGTGCCGCTTGCGCGGGGGCCAAGATATTTCGCCAGAAGCTCCGGCCAGGGTTCGTTTTCATGGCCCGCCATGAACATCAAAACCTGCCTGTTGCTTCCCTTTGCCGCCCTCAGCCTCCTCACCAGCGTTCACGCTGAAGAGGGATTCGTCACCCTCTTTGACGGCAAGTCTCTGGAGGGGTGGGAGCAGCACAGCGGCAAGGCGGAATACCGGGTGGAAAACGGTGCCATCGTGGGCAAAACCGTTCCCAATACGGGCAACTCCTTCCTGTGCACGAATAAGAAGTATGGTGACTTTGTTCTGGAACTGGAATTCAAGGTGGATCCGTCCATGAACTCGGGCATCCAGTTCCGCAGCAATTTCTACGACAAGGACACCGAGGTGGAAGTGGAAGGCAAAAAGAAAAAGGTGCCTGCCGACCGTGTCCACGGCTACCAGTTTGAAATCGACCCCAGCGCCCGCGCTTTTTCCGGCGGTGTCTATGACGAAGGCCGCCGCGGCTGGCTGTTTGATCTGAAGAACAACGAAACCGCCCGCAAGGCCTTCAAGCAGGGCGAATGGAACAAGGCCCGCATCGAGTGCAAGGGCGACAGCATCAAGACCTTCATCAACGATGTGCCCGCTGCCGACTTTAAAGACGGCCTGACGGCCGAAGGTGTCGTGGCCCTGCAAGTGCATGGCATTGGCAAAAAGACCGAGGCCGTGGGCAAGGAAGTGATGTGGCGGAACATCCGCATCAAAGAACTGAAGTGATCTCCGTACCTGAAGCGGCTGTCATGAGGCTGGTGCTTCCATCCATGACAGCCTGGCTTCCGTGGCTCAGGTGATGATGCAGCCCTGGGCACGCATTTCTTCCACCGCCTTTTCCACATCACCGGGCTGGAGATTCACCCCCCGGCAGGCGGCGGTGAGAAGGCGGACCTTGAACCCTTCCGCCAGGGCATCCAGCACGGTGAATTTCACGCAGTAGTCGGTGGCCACCCCGGCGACATGCAGATCAGACACGCCTTGGGCCTTCAGCCATTCGCCCAGTCCGGTGGAGGCTTTGTGGCCGTTGTCATAGAGGCCGCTGTAGCTGTCGATCTGCGGGTTCATGCCTTTCGTGAACACGCGGTGGATGCGGCGCGTATCCAGCCCGGGGGCAAAGAGGGCGCCGCCGGTATTTTGCACACAATGCACCGGCCACAATGTCTGTGGCAGGCCGCCGAGCTCGGTTTGCTCAAAGACCGCCTTGCCCGGGTGGTTGGCTGCGAAACTGCCGTGGTCTGCCGGATGCCAGTCCTGGGTGGCCACCACAAGGTCAAACTGCGGCATCAGGCTGTTCACCACCGGGATGACGGCATCGCCATCCGCGACCGCCAGCGAGCCGCCCGGCATGAAGTCGTTTTGAATGTCGATCAGGAGCAGGGCTTTCATGGGAGGGGGGAAGAAAAGAAATGGCGTTTGTTTATTTGCTCACGGCCAGGCGGATGCCCAGGCCGATGAAGAGAGCCCCGGCGGCCCGGTTGACGATGTCACCCAAGGAGGAGCTGCCGCGCAGCCGCTGGCCTAACAAAGAGGAAAACCACGCTAGGCCGAGGCACCAGAATGTACCGGTGGTGACAAAGGTCAGCCCAAGAACGATGAACGCCGCGAACTGGTCGCTGCTGCCCGCATCAATGAACTGCGGCATGAAGGCCAGGAAAAACAGGGCCACTTTCGGGTTCAGTACATTGGTCAGCAGGCCCTGGCGGTAGGCCGCACCAAAGCCGGAGGACGAAAAACCCGTCTGGAGGGCAGCGGGCTGCCGTTTGCTGAAAAGCATTTTGCCCCCAAGCCAGATGAGGTAGGCGGCGCCTGCGAATTTGATGGCCATGAAGGCCGTGGCCGAGGCTGCCAGAAGGGCCGAAAGGCCCAGGGCGGCCGCCAGTGTGTGCACCAGCGCACCCGTACCAATGCCCAAGGCCGAAGCCATGCCCGCCTGTCTGCCCTGGGCCAGGCTGCGGCCTAAAATGTAAAAGGTGTCCGGGCCTGGAGTGAGATTGAGCAGAACGCAGGCCGTGACAAAAACGCCAAAATCGTGAATGCCAAACATGGGGGAAGTTGGATGCCCAACGAGGGCCGGAATCTAAACCATGCCTGCCCATGGACAAGGGCGGGTGCGGGGAACTTATCACGCGATGTCCCGGACCACCTCTCGGAAATTCTGTCATTCTGAAACCGGTCTGCGTCCCCGTGAAATGTCGCAAAACCGTTGCCCGGCGGTCGTCTGAAAGGAAGCGTTCAAGCGATCTGCAAGGGCGGAAAAAATCGCCTGCATTTTCATCATGCTGCGGCTAGTTGCCCGCCGTGATCGCCATTGCAACGGCCAGCCAAAAAGGTGGTGTGGGTAAAACCACGCTGTGCATCAACCTTGCGTACTCCCTCGCCAGACGCGGATGGAACACGCTGCTCGTGGACACGGATCCGCAGGGCGGCGTGGGTTTGTCGCTGGCGCGTTCCACCCGCAGCAAGCAGGGTTTTTATGACTTGCTGACGGGGGAGAAGAATTTCAGCAAGCTCGTCCTTTCCACCCGGCTGCCGGAACTGCGCATCCTGCCCTCCGGCCAGTATGATGCCTGTGCCCGCCGCGGCTGGTCGCAGGCCGAGGTGCCGGCCCGTATCGCCGACCTGCTGCGCATGGCCGAATTGAACGGCGTGGACTGCGTGCTGCTGGACACCGCTGCGGGTCTCAACGGCATGTCCGAAACGGTGGTGAAGGCCAGCGATTATGTGGTGCTGCCCCAGCAGGCCGAACCCCTGGCGGTGCGCAGCGTGCCGCACATGCTGGAAACGCTTTCCCGGTTCCGGGCCGAGGGTTCCGGCGTCAAGGTGGCGGGCATTCTGCTGACGATGGTGATGAACGAGCACCAGATCAGCCAGAAAGTGGTCAGCGAATTGCGCAGCCTGCTGCCTGCAGACCTGATGTTTGACCAGACCATCCCGCGCGTGGCCTCCTTCCTGGAAGCCAGCGCCATGGGCGTGCCGGTGGCTTTGATCAAGCGCAATCCGCCCCCTGAAGCCCTGATCTTTGACCAGCTCGCCGCCGAGATCGAACAGCGCACGGGCCTCGCCCAGCAACGCCAATCCCAAGCCAGCCATGCAAGTCTCCTGGATTAACCCCGAAGATGTCGCGGCCCTGGCCGAGTCTCTGCGTCAGCCGGTACGCCAGCCCGCACCCGCCGCCCAACCTTTGCCGGAGCCGCCTGCCGAGCCGCTGGTGGTGGAAAATCCGCCTCTGCCAGTTCCCGCCGGGACACCTGCCCCTGACCTGGTGGCTTTCCGGGAGAAATTGCAATCCATCCGAGAAAAAGCCATCAACGCCGGTCTGCTGAATGCGGCTGCGGTGGTGCCTCCCCCCTTTACCCCGCCTCCGGCTCCGGCCCCAGTTTTCACGCCTGCGCCTACGCCTGCCCCGGCGATTCCGGCAGAAATCCCCCCTTCTCCGGCGCCCGAAACCCTTTCGGCGGCACGCGCCTTCCAGTCGGAGCAGGCTCTTCGCTGGGCTGCTCCTGCGCCTGCGCCTGTTTCACCCGAGGTGGCAGAACCGCCTGTGGTTGCGCCCTCTTATCAGACACCGGCAGAAGAACCAGAACTGGCGTCTTCGGTCTCGCCCGACACCTTTTCCGAGCCGGAACCCCCTGCTTTCCCCTCCCCGCCACCTGTTGCTGAAAACGCGGTGTTTCCAACAGCACCTGAAGACACTCCCGCTCCTGTGGAGCCTTCCTTCGAGGCCTGGCCTGACCCGGTGGCCGCGGAGGTTCCGGCGAACTCGTTCGACAGCATTCCTGAACCGCAGCAGCCTGAAGTTCCGGTGTCTCCGGCGGCGACTGTCAAAGAACGCCTGGAAGCCTATGCCCAATGGGCCAACCAAAAGTGGGGTGCCCAGGAACTGCTGATTGTGGATGAGTTTGGCGACCTGCTCTGGGGACCACCGAAAAAGTCCGGTCTGGTCCTTTCCACGATGATGGCCTGGAATGCCGCCATCCGCGCCAGCGCCCAGGCGGCCAGCGGTGTGGTGCAGACGCGCCAGCAGATGCTGCCTGCGGGCGAATCGCTGACCCTCATCCCCTGCTCCACCCGTCTCGGTCTGCTGCAGATTGCCCTCGTGAAAGCCCAAGCTCCCTGGGAGAATGAGACCGCCTCGCTGCGTAAAACGCTGCAGCAGGTGATGGATGCCCACGGCTGACCGTCTCGGCTCCCCCTTATCACAAA
>DASWXG010000770.1:0-2370 GCA_036405615.1 Prosthecobacter sp.
CTTACCCAGGCATCAATAAGGGGCTCCTGGTCATCATTGACGTAGAGACGGACACCGTTCTCGGTCTTCAGGGTGACCTCGTAGACACCGGTCTCTTCGGCCTGGATGCAACCGTCCCAGCGGTTGTTGAATTCCTCCGGAATCATCTTGGCCGGATCCGGACTGCCGGTTCCGTAGTGAAACGCAATGCCGGCATCCACGCGCTCAAAGCGATGCTGTTTCCGCTCCTTGCGTTTCTTTTCAGCCAGTTCGCGGGCTTCATTGCGCCGTTTCTCTTCGGCTTTGCGCAGGGCTTCACGGGCTTTGGCCAGTTCCTTTTCCTCAGCCTTGGCTGCTTTCAGTTCTTCCAGGCGGGTGAGTTCGGGCAGTTTCTCCTCAGGCTTCTTTTCTTCAGGCGGCGGGATCTCAAAACCGCGGTAGAGTCCCTTGATCCCCATCTCACTGGAGACCGGGCGGTCAAAACCGGCTCCCTGGCGGAAACGGCCGATGAGGTCCATCACACTGGCGCGGTACTGGCCGATGGTGAGACGGGTGAGATCCTTTTCCGGGGGCTTTGCCCGGGCCTGGGCATCGGGCGAGTAAAAGGCATCGTAAATGTAGGCAGCGACCTGGCGCGCATCTTCACCGACACAGGCTCCCACGTTCTCTTCCGGCATGGTGCGCTCGATCTTGCGCGCCAGGGCTTCCAGCGTGCGGTCTCCGATGAGGGCTTCATCATACTTTCCTTTGACGCCCTGTCCCCGGTCTCCATGACACTCCAGGCAGAGCTTCTGATAAACGGCCAGACCCGGGTGCGGCGCTGGTTTTCCAGCGGCGTCGGCGGCATGCACAAGCGAACCCGTTCCGGCGGCCAGCGGGAAGAAAAAGCAGGAGAGATGAATGGGGTGAAAACGCATTGCAGGAAAGGGCAAGCGAGGAGCGGGGGAAGGGGGGATGCTCCAAATCTGCCAGCAGAAAATACACCACCAGATGTCACACTCTTTCAGTGGGGAATCCTCTGGCGAATCACCCGGCCACGGGGTGCCGGGCCCAGCGGTTGGCTAGCAGGCCGTTGATGAAAAGCTGCAGGGGGTGGTAGAACATGACCGGCAGCAGGATCAGCGTCAGGTCGGGGCGCTCTCCAAAAATGAGCATCGCCAGAGGCACGCCCATCGCCAGGGTCTTTTTTACCGAGCAGAAATAGGCGGCGATGAGGTCCCCTCGCTCCAGGCGGAGGCCTTTGCAGGACAGCCAGACTAGCGCGGACATGAAGGTGAAGAGGAACACCACGAGGCCGCTGATTTGCAGCGTCAGGCTGGCCCCATAACGGCTCCAGATTTGTTCTTCCACCGATTCACAAAAAGCCGCATAGACGATGAACAAAACCACGAGGTTGCTGATGCGGGTCATCCAGAGCTTGAACTGCTCCACCACGGGTTTCAGAGCAGGGCGCAAGGCCATGCCGAGCCCGAAGGGCAGGAGCGTGAGCAGGGTAATCTTGAGCAGCAGGGGGCCGAAGTCTCCGGTCTCGCCGGTTTGCTGCATCATGAGATGCACCAGCACCGGTGTCACCACCACGCCTAGGATGTTTGAAAAGGCAGCATTAAAGAGGGCCCCTGCGGTATTGCCTCCCGCAACCGCTGTGAGCACCACCGAAGTCGAGATGGTGGAAGGCAGCACGCACAGGTACAAAAAGCCATCCCGTACGGCCTGCGGCTGGTCGGGCAAAAGCAGCGGCATGGCGGCATTCATCAGCCAGCCTACCATGGGAAAAACCAGGAAGGTGAAACACTGGATGATGAGATGAAGACGCCAGTTGGCCGCTCCGCTCTTGATCTTTTCCAAAGCCAGAGACAGGCCCTGGAAAAACAGAATCAAGGCAATGCCGGCATTGCCCGAAATGTCCGGTTTCAGAAAACCATGCCTGGAGCCCGGCCCCGGTATCACAAACCCCAGAACCACGGCCACCACCAGCCCGATCAAAAAACCATGGGTCCGCCACCAGGGCGTGAGTTGAGATTTGGCCGGGTGAAGAGAGGACATCTGGCACTAACAAACGGAAGAACCGTTTCGAATCAAATCAGCACTTCGTGTCGCAGTATATTGCACGCATGAGAATGGCGATGCCGGATAACGCATTTAATGCATTGCAGGTTCAATCCGCTTCGATAGCGTCGAGGCTCGTTAGGAGTTATTAGCTCTATGTTCCATCTAAATTTGAAACTAGTGCTTAAGCCGAAGGGGTGTGATGTGAAAAGCATCGCCATCCGACGCCGATTGGAAAAACTCCGCTTCCTCTTGTCGGGCTTTCGCTCGTGAGGTGAATTCTGCGTCTGTCATCTCGCTCTCCTCATTTTTGCCATGTCTCTGCCTGTCATTCTTTCTAAAACA
>DASWXG010000771.1:0-5862 GCA_036405615.1 Prosthecobacter sp.
CGGCAACAGGTGGCCATCAGGTTTACGGATGTCACAGAACGGCGGCAGGCAGAGCTGAAAATGAGCCGCTTGAGCGAGGAAAACCGCGCACGTCTGGATGAACTCGAGACATTGCTGGACATGCTTCCCGTCGGGATTGCCATTGCTGCGGATGCCGAGTGCAAAAACATCCGCCTCAATGCCGCGTTTTCCCAGGTGCTGGAGGTGCCTCAGGGGCTCAATGCCTCCATGACGGCTCCTCCGGCAGAGCGTCCGACCAACTTCCGTGTGCTGGATGATGCCGGGAATGAGATCCCCAGTGAAAACCTGCCCATGCAGATCGCTGCCCGCGAAGGGCGGGAGATACGCGACTTCGAACTGAACATTGAACATGCCGACGGCAGGCGCATCCGGTTGCTGGAGTACATCGCCCCGCTGTTTGATGAGCACGGGCGTACGCGCGGCAGTGTGGGTGCGTTCCTGGACATTACGGAGCGCAGGCAGAATGAACAGCGGCAGCAGTTCCTGCTGGCTCTGGATGATGCTGTCCGGCCGCTGGGCGATGCCTATGACATTGTGGCGACTTCAGCCCGGCTGCTGGGTGAGCATCTGAAGGTCAACCGCTGTGCCTACGCGGACCTCGAAGCTGACGAGGACACGATGAACATCACTGGCGACTATACCCAGGACGTCGCCAGCATCGTGGGACGTTTCACTTTCACCCAGTTCGGCAGCCAGGTGCTGGCGAAGATGCGGGCCAACCAGCCTTACATCGTGGAGGATATTGAGGCCCACCAGCCTCCCCCAGAAGATGTGGCCACATACAGGGCCACCGAAATCTGCGCCGTCATCTGTGTGCCTTTGCACAAGGCAGGACGGTTTGTAGCGGCCATGGCTGTTCATACCAAAAGGCCGAGGCTCTGGACCGGGCAGGAGGTCTCGCTGGTGCAACATGTGGCGAATCGCTGCTGGGAAGCCCTGGAACGTGCCCGGGTGACCCGCGAACTGAAGGAAAGCGAAGCGCGTTTCCGCCAGATTGCCGACCTCATGCCGCAAGTGGTCTGGCTGGCCCGGCCGGATGGATTCGTGGATTACTACAACCGCCGCTGGTACGACTTTACAGGGCAGCCCGAAGGCGAGACTGGAGATGCAAGCTGGGCACCGGTGATGCATCCGGATGACCGCCAGGCCTGTTTCAACCGGTGGTATCATTCCGTGCGGACCGGAGAGCCGTATGAGATCCGCTACCGCTGGCATGACCGGCTCTCGGGCGGCTATCGCTGGTTTCTCGGCAGAGCCCTGCCTTTGCGGGACAAGCAGGGGGAGATTGTGCGCTGGTACGGCACCTCCACGGATATTGATGATGTGGTGCGTGCCGAAGAGTTGGCCCGGCAGGCCCGTGCCGAGGCTGAACGCGCCAACCGGGCCAAGGATGATTTCCTCGCCGCGCTCTCTCATGAATTGCGCACTCCGCTGACCCCGGTCCTGATGGCGGCAGAAGACCTGTGCCAGGATGCGACGCTGCCGGAATCCGCACGCGAAATGCTTCAGATGATGCAGCGCAACATCAGTCTGGAGGCCCGCCTCATTGACGACCTCCTGGACCTGACGCGCATCATTCACGGCAAGCTCATCCTGCGCCGCCAACCGGGAGATGCGCATACGCTCGTGGAGCATGCTTTGGAGATTGTGAGGGATGAAGCCCAGACACGCGGACTTCAGCTGCAGTCAGATCTGGGGGCCAGCCGTTCCATTTTGTTGTGCGACGCGGCAAGGCTCCAGCAGGTGTTTTGGAATTTGCTCAAGAACGCCATCAAGTTCACGCCTGCGCGCGGCAGCATCAGCATCCGCTCCTACAATGATGGCGATGTCTTTGTGCTGGAAGTCAGTGACACGGGCATCGGCCTTTCTTCCGACACGCTGGATCGCATTTTCATGCCGTTCGAGCAGGCAGGCCTCACCAACGACCATCGCTTTGGTGGTCTGGGACTGGGCCTTTCCATCTCCAAAGCCATCGTGGACATGCATGAGGGGGAGATTGTGGCAGAAAGCCGTGGACTGGAGGCCGGCGCCACCTTCCGCGTCCGGCTGGGGCTTGCCAGCGCACAAAACCAAAACCTGGCCGTGCCTTTGCAAAGCGGAGTCCCGGGGGCGTCTGGCTCTGCAGAGACCAGCGGGCAAAGATCCCTGGCCCTTCTGGTGGTGGAAGACCATGAGCCGACTCTCAACGTCCTGTCCCGGCTTCTCCGGCGCGCCGGGCATGATGTCAGCATGGCCGCATCCATGTCTGCCGCTCTAGAGCAGGCGGATAACAAGAAGTTTGATCTGGTGGTCAGTGATCTCGGCCTGCCGGATGGCAGCGGTCTGGAACTGATGAACCGCTTGCGCAGCCTTTATGGTCTGCGCGGCATTGCCCTGACAGGCTATGGCATGGAGGCGGATCAAAGGCAGGCCCTGGAGGCAGGCTTTGTTGCCCATCTCATCAAACCCGTGGAGTTTGCCCAGCTGCGCAGGGTGCTGGAGCAGGTGACGGGGCTTTGATATCCGTGTGTCAGGGGTTTCTCTCCACGTACATGCGGATGCCTTCGGCGCACATGCTGGTGGAGTTGGTCATTTCATCCAGCGTCCACAGCGCTTCGCTCTGTCCTGTTTGCAGGGCGAGGGCATGCTCCTTTTCGTAAAAGCGCCGTTCGATTTCTTCGGCTGAGCAGCTTTCGTAGACCCAGCCGCGCACGGCCTGGTGCACGTCTTCAATGCGTTCCCGATACAGACGGAGGTGGTCCTGGACATCTGCGATCTCGCCAAAATGTGTGAGATAAAGCCGTTCAAATCCTGCCTGGATCAGCCTGTCCACAGAGCGCACATAAGCCGGAGGTTCAAACTGAGGCGGGGCGGCGGTGACAGACAGGTAGGGGCTTCCGGTCAGCCGCATGCCGGCGACATCGCCGGTGAAGCAGGTCTTGCCAATGGCATAGGCGTGGTGATGGCGGGCATGGCCGGGCGTATCCAGCGCCACCACCTGGATGTCACCAATATTCACGGAATCCCCATCCTTGAGCACTGTCACCCTGTCTTCCGGCGCGGGCAGCATCTCTCCCCACAGGCTGTCCAGGCGTTCGCCATAAACCGTTCTGGCGCTGTCCATGAGGCGGGAAGGGTTCAGCAGATGCCGGGCGGCCAGAGGGTGGCAGTACACCTGCGCCCCTTGCTGCGCCCACCAGCCTGCTGCTCCAGCATGGTCCAGATGCACGTGGGTGACGAACACATGGCGGATGTCGCCTGCTTTGACACCGTGACGGGAAAGAGCTTCGAGGAGAGCGGGCAATGTTGAGCCCGGCCCGGTTTCGACCAAGGCATAGGCACCGCCTGACTTCACCAGATAAGCGGCGATGAGGCCGGGAGTGTCCAAAAAGAGAAGGTCAAGCGTGTGGATTTCCATGCAGCATCACGATGCTTCCACACTTGGAAAACGCCAGGGTGGAAAGTGAACTGGCAGTAACCCTCACCCGGTTTTTGCGGGAAGTGTGTAACAAGGCCGGCCGGTTCGCATACGGCCTTGCCGTCAAACCTGTCCTGGAGCAAAAAGCACCATGCGCATCGCCATCTATTGTGGAGCCAATTCCGGATTTGAGCCCATGCACCGTCACGCTGCCGCCGCCATGGCCGCCTGCCTGGCTCACGAAGGCATCGGTCTCGTGTACGGCGGCGGCCGCGTGGGCATGATGGGGACCATTGCCGATGCCGCTTTGGCAGCAGGAGGCGAAGTCATCGGCGTGATTCCGCAGTCCCTGATGGACAAAGAACTCGGCCACGGCGGGGTGTCGGAACTGCACGTGGTGCGCTCCATGCACGAGAGAAAGCAGATGATGGTGGACCTGAGTGACGGTTTTATCGCCCTCCCTGGGGGATTTGGCACCTTGGATGAGCTGTTTGAAACGCTCACTTGGCTGCAGCTAGGCTTTCACGGCAAGCCGGTCGGTCTTCTGAATGCCCATGGTTTTTTCGATGGTCTCCTGGTGTTTTTGGATCACATGGTCGCCCAGGGATTCCTCAGGCAGGCCCATCGCGACTGCCTTCTGGTCGCTTCCGAACCGGCGGCTTTGCTCGAAAAAATGCGCCAGTTTCATCCACCAGACCTGGGAAAATGGATCGAGGACATGGTGAGTGCTGAGAGGTGATTTCTCAGGAAAGCAAAAAAATGCCTGCGGTGCCTATAGTTTGGCCAACAGCAGCGTTGTAACTAGGGCTAAATTTAGGATTATAGCCCTAGTTGATTTCTTATGTCCCGCCCACCTTCTCATTCCTGGCTCAAGCTGGCCACACTCATTCTTCCCTTGTGCGCCGGCGGCGTGGTCTGGTGGCTGGCGGGCCAGTCGGCTGAGAAAACCCTTCGTTTAAGACCGGCAGTTGCAGCTCAGGCAGCCAAGAACGACAGCCCTGCCGCATGGGCGCGGGTTTCATCACCTCTCGTGGAGCAGCCGGAGGCGTCCGAGATTTTTGCCAAATTTGAACGCTGGGCCGAGGACTACTCGAAGTCAGCCACATCTGATACCCTCGCCGCCGGGGTGAAACTGGCGCAGCAGCGGCGTTCGGCGTTGAAGACATTGATCGAGACCGACCCCAAGCAGGCTCTTTCCCGTGCCTTGCCGTGGAGGTTGAGAAACCAGATGCCTGCAGAGGTTGCCGCTCTGCTTGAGCAGCGCATTTCCACAGAGGCCGAGTATTCCGTCAAAGCCGCAAGACAGGCTCCTGACGTCGCCACAAGGGTAAAGCAGGTCCAGCGTTCGTTGATTGTGGATGGCAGAGTCTACGACGCCTTCACTTATGGCCGACGGGAATGGCTGGGTTCTAAAAACAATCTTCCGGTTGAGGGGATCGCCTTGGATGAGAGTCTGGCCATGCAGGACAGCCCGGTGAGAGTGCTGGAACCTGGAGAGCCCCTGCCTGTAGGCGGCATTCAAAAGAGGGCCCAGGACGAACACCAGACAGATCTGCCCGCAGCGGCTCCGCCAGTTATGGTGTCAGGTGGCAAAGCTTATCAAGCCTGCTGCCCCTCGCATTCGGCTGCTCTGGAAAAGTCCATCATTGAAGCGGAAGACAGCCTGGGGCCAAACATGGGCATAGACGTGGCCCGCTCCGCCTGGAGTGAAGGGCCGAAAAAGATCCTCGTCGTCCGCGTAGATTTCTCAGATGTCCCGGGCACGCCGAGGAACATCAATCCTTCAGCCACCATCACCCCGTCGTTCGCCACCAATCTCATCAACGGTGTTACCAACACCTTCATGAGCGAGGTTTCCTACGGCAAGACCAGTGTCAACCTGAACACGGCGGATGTTACGCCAGTGCTGCGGATGCCGAGGACTGCCTCGTATTACGCGACCAATGACGATCCGGACGGACTGCGCCTTGACTGTCTGGCGGCGGCGCGGAGTGCCGGATATGACACCACCGCCTATGACCGCCAGATGGTGGTCTTCAGCGCCATCAGTTCCCGGTATGTCCCGGGTTCTGAATTCAGCTGGGCTGGACTGGGCCAGATCAACGGACCCTTTACGTGGTACAATGGCTATTTTGACGACCGTGTCGTGCCGCACGAACTGGGCCATAACCTCAGCCTGTACCACGCCAATCTTTGGCAGGTGCCCGGCACTAACCCGGTGGATGACGACGGCTATTCCGTTCCCTATGAAGATCCGTTCGACTGCATGGGCAACGGCTTCTATGCCCCTGTAAACCTGCTGAACTTCAACCCGTGGTTCCTCAACCGCATCGACTGGCTTCCCGGCAACGCTGTCCAGACCGTCAACAGCCCTGGTGTCTACCGTGTGTACCGCTTTGACCACCGTGATGCTCCGCTCAACCGCACCCTGGCGCTGAAAATTA
>DASWXG010000772.1:0-1709 GCA_036405615.1 Prosthecobacter sp.
GGGACATCCTTCATTATGAGAGGAGTGGACGAAGAACGCATTCAATGGGTCCAAAGCGCCATCAAGGAATCGTTCTCAGCTCAAAAGACTGCTCCTCAACATGTTGAGAAAAATCATTCCTGATGTCATCGTGGAAACTCCTCTGGATAGCTAGCCAACTGTGGCAGGTTCGGAGGATGACGTAGGACTTCGCTCGTGGGTTAGTGAAACCATGAGCATTCAGAATGCTATCCACACCACATCTCCAGAACTCTCCGAGGCTAAAACTGGCGCTCAAAATGTAGACCCGGAGATGACTTCGCAGTTGCCACCCATAACGCCAGCCGTTATGATTGAGGCATCACGATGCATGATCCGGTCTTTTGCTTGCGGCAATACCGCCAAACTGTTCGCACTGGAAAAAGTGCGCGCATTCCCACCGGACATCCAGCGCACGGCTTTGCGAAAGCTCGCCCAGCTTCATGCTGTGACGGAACTGCTGCAACTTCGCGTCCCGCCCGGGAACAGGCTCGAAGCCCTGAAAGGCGACCGCAAAAGCCAGCACTCGATTCGCATCAACGATCAGTGGCGCATCTGCTTCCGCTGGGAGGCAGACGGGCCGCATGATGTGGAAATCGTGGACTACCATTGACTTCAGCATCCATGAAAAAGCACTCCCCCATTCACCCAGGCGAAGTTCTGCGCGAGGATTTCCTCGTGCCCCTGAACCTGACGGAATACCGTCTGGCCCAGGACATTGGAGTTCCCCCACGCCGCATCAATGAGATCGTGAAGGGCAGGCGCTCGGTCACAGCAGACACAGCTCTGCGTCTGTCGCGCTACTTTGCGTGGCCTGCGGAGGTTTGGCTGAACTTGCAGGCGAGTTACGACCGGCAGGTGACAGAGGAAAAAATACATTCCTCTCTGGCGCGTATCCAGCCTTGCGCTCTAGCTGCATGAGAAGAGTCACACCCGGCTAAAATCCATCAAGACAGGGCTTCCAGGCTCTGGGGGGCCTGCGTTCCGCTCAGAGGACTGAGCGGGCCACTTTCACAGGCACTGCCAGGCTCACCTCGGCCGGGCGGCGGAGCGGACAGAACCGATGATCCAGAGGAGCACCAACAAACCGATGATGGCGCCCACAGCGATGCCGCCACGGAAGATCCAGTCCTGAGTGGTCAGCCCGCGCGGCATGTCTTTGCTGGTCTCGTCCCCCCACACTTTTTCAGCGGTGCCCACGTTGTGCACGCTGATGCTCGCACGCAGGGTCACAGTGCCGTCTGCGCTGCGGTCGATGTCCACGCGGGGCACCACAACCGCCTGGGCGCCGATGAAGGCCAGTTTCTGGATGGTGCTCTTGTCCAGCGCGTCCTCATAGTTCTGCTGGAACTCGGTCTCCTTCAACACGTTGGCCAGCACGCTGTCCGTGCGGGTGTAGAGCTTGTAGCCGGCGGCGCCGGCCTTCTGGGTGAAGGCGTTTTCAAACTGCAGGGTGAAGTAGCCCTGGTCCACGTCCCGTGGCAGGGGCAGGATAATGTAGCTCTTGCTGCCGCTGGCGGCGTCGTTGGCGGCAAAGGCGGCCATCAGTTCGGCGATGGCCACCTTCCCCGTGCTCTTGAGCGCAGAGATGTCGGTGTCCGCCGGCAGGCTGAGGGGACGGGGATTGGCAATGCCCTGTGCCTGGGCGGTAACGGCGGTGCAGAGCAGGACTGCGGTGAGAAGGATGTGTT
>DASWXG010000773.1:0-1622 GCA_036405615.1 Prosthecobacter sp.
TGCAAAACAAACTGGGTTCTCTGGTCCATTGGGTTGGTTTGATGCCACGGCATGCTGCCATGCTAGCCCCTCGCGGGGCTCCAATGTGTTACCCATGTCCTGAACCTTTTGTGTTACCTATGTCCTGAGACAGCACCACGCAAAGCCGCCCGCGATGTCAGTACAAAACAAATCAGCCGGACCTCTCGGCCCGGCTGACAAGTTCAAAAAATGCGGCGCCGCTCAACTCACGCCTTCGGCACATCCGGACCGCCTTCCGGCAGCTTCGGCGCCTTGATGTAGTCCTTCGGCAGCTCTCCCTTCAGAGACTTGAGGAAGGTCACGATGCTGCTGGTTTCCTCATCGCTCAGCTGCTTGCCGAGCTGGTATTCGCCCATGCGCTTGACCATCTCCTCGAGGGTGACCACGGAACCGTCATGCAGATAGGGGCCGGTCTCGGTGATGTTGCGCAGGCTTGGGACTTTAAAGAAGTTCTTCTCGCTCTCATTCTTCGTCACATCGGAGCGGCCGTTGTCCTTCAGCTCCGGCCAGGCCTTCACAAGACCGAGCTTCTGGTACATCATGCCACCCACGCCCACGCCGTTGTGGCAGGTCACGCAGCCCACTTTTGCGAAGGTCTCAAAGCCCTTTTTCTCCGCCGTGCTGATGGCGTTTTTATCGCCCTTCAGATAATTGTCCCAGCCGGAAGGCGTGAGGAGCTTGCGCTCAAAGGCGCCCACAGCCTTGCCAAAGTTGTCATAGTTGATGGGATCAGCCTCGCCTGGAAAGGCGGCCTTGAAGGCATCCGTGTAGCCGGGAATGGCCTTGAGCACCTTGATCACGAAATCCGCGTCAGGCATGCCCATTTCCACAGGATTCAGCACCGGCCCCTTGGCCTGCTCTTCCACGGACGGCGCACGACCGTCCCAGAACTGCGCGATGTGCACCGCAGCATTATACACGGAAGGGGAGCTGCGGCCGCCGAGCTTGCCCTCATGCCCTGGGGAGAATGGCAGGTTGTCCTGGCCATACTTGTCCAGCATATGGCAGGAGTTGCAGGACATTTTCTGCCCCTTGGAGATGCGGTTCTCGAAATAAAGCATGCGGCCCAGGTCCACCTTCGCATCGCTCACCTCGTTGGAGGGGGAAGCTGCCAGGGACGGCAGCGGCTGAAACATCGGCAGGTAGGCCTCGGTCAGATCTGCCTGCGCAAAAGCGGAGACGGAACCAAGACCGGCAACAACGGCGAAACAACGAAGGATAGTGGATTGCATGAGGTGTTTATGACAAATCGGCGCGCGTTAAGGGCGGACTACGTCGCCGGTTTGGCCTTCGTTGCAAGCATTTGCACCATGAGATCATTTCTCAATCTGCGCCCACGAAAGTTCGAAGATTGACGGTTTGCGCCGCGTCCCGCTAATCTCCAAAAAAACCATGTCCCTCAAAGCTCTCCCCCCGTTGCTGATTCTCCTGGCTGGCATCAGCCTCTCCCCCGCCCAGTCCCCTGCACCGGTGCCCGGCCAGCCCCCCGCTGCGGTCGGTGATGGGAAGGCCGACGACACCGCCGCTCTGCAGCACCAGATCGACACCCAGGGCAGCGTGAAACTCGCCAAGGGCACCTACCGCCTCACCAAGACGCTTAT
>DASWXG010000774.1:0-4638 GCA_036405615.1 Prosthecobacter sp.
TTTGTGAGAAAAGTGGAAAGTGTCATCACCCTTTTCAGTTTTTTGAGTGAATTTGGCAGTATTAACGGCTGCGCTCAGTGCTTTCCGCTCTCGAAATTGAGGAAAACAGACTCTGCCAGGTATGGTTCCAACCCGGAGCAATGGGCCGTCCTCGTTCTCCCCCTCGAAACGGGCGGGGCTTTGCCGAAAAAAGCTTCCGCAGCAGCACCTCATATCACCGCAGTTGCCCACGCTTGCTCAACAATGAGAGAACCCGAAGATCATCACCTAGCTCATGTAGGCCGGATGGAGTTCAGTCTGTTTTCAGCAAGAGGGTCTGCCCGTGGGTGCAATAGTCACCATTACACCGGGGGAAGGTGTTATGACAAGGCCGTCAGGGTGTGAGGGCTTTTCCAGCCCTCAGGGTTTGGAGGCGACCGCGTGGGAGGGCGACATTGCTCAAGGTCTTTGCAGCACACGAGGCCGCAAGGGTGATGAGTCCTGGATGGCGTCACTCCGTGGAACCACAAGGCGTGGACAGCCTGGCTGATGAAGCCAATCCAAGGACCACGAGGCAAAACCGCAGGGTGCTGCGGCGGGAAGTCTGCCCGGTTTTGAAAAACCTCAGCGCTCCTCTGCGGACAGTCTAACTGGCAAGTTTGCGATAAAGCTTCTCCAGGGCTTCCGGGCTGCGGCAGGCGAGAGCCGCCTCCGCCAGGAGCATGGCCACATCCATGCGGCTGATCTTGATGCCGGCTTTGACCTGCTCCCAACGCGCGGCTTTCATGCGCGTCACGGTTTTGATGCCAAGCAGCAAGGGCAGCGCGGTGGCATACCGCAGCTTGCCATCCGCCACGTGCTGCACATACAGCAATCCACCGTTCAGACGCTGCTGGCAGACCTCCAGCCAGCGCCGCCATTGCGTCTGCAACGCCGTCTCGCTTTCCAATCCTCCCGGGAGGTAGCAGCGGCCATCGCGAATGTCTTCGCCAATGTCGCGAAGGATGTTGATGAGCTGCAACCCTTTGCCAAAGTCTGCGCCCCAGCTCTTCATCTGGGCAAGCGGAACGGAGGAATCCAGCGATTCGGGTTTCTCCGAGGCGCACATGTCCGTCCAAAACTCACCCACACAGCCTGCCACCAGCCAGGTGTATTCATCAAGCTCGGCATCGGTCTGCAAAGCCCTCACCTGCCCGTCACCGGGAAACCTTTGAATGTCGAAAATCTGGCCGCGGATGATGTGCTGCAACACGTTCCGAATGGCCACCAGGGGAGACCCCGTCATGGTCTCCAGCCAGGCAATGCCGTCGGCAAAACGCTCCATGAGACGGCGTTCAGCCTCATCTTCCTGATGCCGGACAAACTGGCCTGTCAGCACCTCTGTGAGCCGCGCCTTGGCCGCCGCATCCCCTGTTTGAATCAAAGCCTCATACTCATTCAGGCAGTCCAGCCGGACACTCGCATGAACGGCGGCCGTATCCGCAATGGTGTCTGCGGTGCGGGCCAGAAGATAGGCCAGTGAGATGGGCTCGCGCAGTTCGCGAGGCAGAGCTTTCAGCGTGAGGTAAAAGGAACGGGAAACGGAGGCCAGCAACTGCCCGCCCAGTTCCCGCTCATGATGAGATTCATCAGACATGGCGGCAACCTCAGATACGGGTGGAGCAGCCAGCCCACCAGCAGAAAAACACACTTCCCCTTTTCCTGCCGGGCAGTACTAGCGAGTGTTTTTGACGATGAACTCCACAATAGGAGTGCTGTCATCCAGCCCGTGCGGGTGATGTCCCACTCCGGGTTTGGCGATGAGCGTGATGCTGCCGCCCAGGGTCTTGTAGCGGCTGGCAATCAAGCCGGTGTTCTCCTCCCAGGGCACCACGTCATCCGCATCACCGTAAACATGCAGCAAAGGAACGCCGTTCGCAGCCAGGGCGGCGAGCTGGTCCACGGGATTCACCTTGGCTGAAAGGGCCTCAGCCTCATCCTTGAACCCCCAGAGCTTCAGCACACGTTCCCAGTTTTTGGGATCCCCCTTGCCTTTGCCCTTTCCACCCGGCCAGCTTTTGAAATCGCAAACCGGCGCATCGGCATAGATGCAGGATACTTTATCCGGATTGGCCGCCGCCCAGTTGTAGCAATACAGCCCGCCGCGGCTAAGGCCCACCAGGGAAGGTTTTGCGCTGAGACCGTAGCGGCCAGTCAGTTCTCGGTAGAAGGCATTCCAGTGCTTCACCGCAGGCGGAGAACCCAGCATGTCCTGAACCTTCATGTAAACGATGTGATAACCCTTGCCCAGAAGCGCGATGTCCGGAGCAGGCTTGTGGCCGAAGAACTCGCCATGCCAGACCCAGGGTTTGCCCGCTGCAGCAGTCTTGGGTTCCACCACCAGCACGGAAAAGCCATCCACCATGAAATCATATTTTGCATAGCCGTTCCAATCTGAGGCCGTTCCGGGAAAAACCGGCTGGCCGGAGGTTTTCTCCCCTGCCCCCTGGGCCAGATCACGCGCCTGCTTTTCCAGTGCAGCAGCCTGCTTTTCCGCTTCCGCCACTGGCAGACCGGCCTTCACGCCCGGGCGCTTGTGGCCGGTCTGTGTCAGCCAGGCATCGCGCAGGAGGTTCTGTTTTTTCTGAACGAGGTCAAAGATCGCCGCGCCCTGTGGATGGTCGGGCTTGCCGTCTGCATTCACCTTCAGCCCCCAATGCTCCAGCAAGGGCCTCGCCATCACGAGGTGGCCTGCTGCATTGGGATGGATGCCGTCTTTGCTGTAAAAGAACCCGGGGTCTTTGGTCCGCGCATCCGCCAGGGCCTTCACCATGGCCCCATGAACGTCCAGAACGGTCCATCCCTGGCTGCGCTGGTCCAGCAGCCACTGCGAATAGGCTGTCAGTACTTCATCATACCCGGCATACGGTTTGGGATAATCTTTGAGACCGGCGGGCAACACACGGTCCTGGATGGGCAAGGCGTCAAATGCCGCCGGGGTGAGGTGGATGATCTCCGCGCCTGCTGCCTTCACCCTGGCGCGCAGTTTCAGCATGCCGTCTTGATAGGCCTTCGTGCGTCCGGCTTCCAGCGGGTAATAGATGCCGTCGTTCATGCCATAACAGGCAATGACTAGCTGAGGTTTCACCTGGGCAAGCACGCGGTCCAGACGCTCATGCAAATCCGGGCGTGGAAACTGGCCGCCCGCGTGTCCCTCTTCCGAGAGGCCCGACACTGTTTCGCTGGCCAGCCCCAGATTCAGCATCTCAAACTTCCGCTCCGGATGCTGCGCCACCAAAGCCGCCTCGATCACCTGCACGTAACCGCCGGCGTAAGTGATGCTGTCTCCGAGAAAGAGGATCTTTTCAGCCTTGGGCAGGCTGCCAGCCTTCTCTGCCACAGCGGCAGAGGAAAGGAACAACGACACCAGGGCCAGATACAACAGGGAGGGCAGCAATGAACGCATAGGAAACGGAGAGACCTGTACGTGCCCAGCCCCGGCTTCCCATCAAGGGAATGAAAAAGCCCTGCACTCATCCAGGCAGCAAAAGCCCCGGCTTTTGAGGGCCGGGGCTTGAATCATTCGATAACCGGAAGACTTTAGTTTCAGGCTTCCACGGGTACCTGCGGGAGGTTCCAGACCTTGTCCGCATACTCAAGGATGGTGCGGTCGCTGCTGAACTTGCCGACGCGGGCAGTGTTCAGAATGGACGTCTTCACCCACAGGTCGCGGTCCTTATAGGCCGCATCCACACGCGCCTGGGCATCCACATAGGACTGGTAGTCGGCCAGGCAGAGATAAGGATCGCCATGGTCCAGCAGGCTCTGGCGCAGCGGCAGGAACTCCTCCGCATTGCCGGTGAAGTAGTCGCTGCTGATCCAGTCAATGGTGTTGCGCAGCTTCGGGTTGGCCCAGTAGTAGTCCCATGGGTTGTAGCCCTTGGCTTTCAGCGCAGTGACCTCCTCCACAGTGAGGCCGAAGATGAAGATGTTTTCAGAGCCCACCTCTTCTTCGATTTCCACGTTGGCACCGTCCAGCGTGCCAATGGTCAGAGCACCATTGAGCGCCAGCTTCATGTTGCCGGTGCCGGACGCCTCTTTGCCAGCGGTGGAGATCTGCTCAGAAAGGTCTGCTGCCGGGATGATCTTCTCCGCCAGGGAAACGCGATAGTTAGGCAGGAAAACGACCTTCAGCTTGTCTCCCACACGCGGGTCGTGGTTGATCTTTTCAGCCACGGCATTGATGGCGTGGATGATGTTTTTAGCCAGGTAATAACCGGGCGCAGCCTTGGCGCCGAAGATGAACACACGCGGGTGGAAGTCCGCCTGCGGATTGTCCAGGATCTCGCGATACAGGGTCACGATGTGCAGCAAATTGAGGTGCTGCCGCTTGTATTCGTGGAGACGTTTGATCTGCACGTCAAACAACGCATACGGACTCACATGCACCCCGCACTCGTCCTGGATGATCTTGGCCAGGGTGACCTTGTGATGGCGTTTGATGTCCGCGTACTTCTGGCGGAAATCAGCGTCATCGGCATAAGGGTCCAGACTCCGCAGCAAATCTGCGTTCTTCTTCCAGCCTTCACCGATGGTCTCGCTGATCAGGGCCGAGAGCTGCGGATTGCAGACGTCCAGCCAGCGCCGGAAGGTGATGCCGTTGGTCAGGTTCAGGAAGCG
>DASWXG010000775.1:0-1761 GCA_036405615.1 Prosthecobacter sp.
CGAATCTGGACCGCTTCGTCGGCGGTGCCACAGAGGAAACCGTGGTCGCCCGTGTCGGTGAAGGCATCGTGACCTGCATCGGCTCCTCCGCCTCGTACAAAGACGTGCTGGAAAACCCCGACAGCATCTCCAAGCTGGTGCTCCACAAAGGCGTGGATGCAGGCACCGCCTTTGAAATTCTCTCCATCGACATCGCAGACATTGATGTGGGTGAAAACGTCGGTGCCAAGCTCCAGGCGGAGCAGGCCGAGACGGACAAGAAAATCGCCCAGGCCAATGCCGAAGTGCGCCGCGCCGCCGCTGTGGCCGTGGAGCAGGAAATGGCCGCCCGCACCCAGGAGATGCGCGCACGTGTGGTCGAGGCCGAAGCCCAGATCCCCATGGCCATGGCCGAAGCCTTCCGCAGCGGCAACCTGGGCATCATGGACTTTGCCCGCTACAAAAACATCACCGCCGACACCGACATGCGCGCCAAGATCGCTGGACAAGGCAACGCCCCGCAGGCTTGATGCAAAGATGAGCAAAAGCCGTCTCTGCATCCACACCATCACCACCAAGCCCTGGAGCACGGAAGAGTGCATCTCCCGTTACGCAGCCGCAGGGGTGGGAGGGATCACCTTCTGGCGCTACAATCTTGAGGGACGCGATGCCGCTGCCGTGGGCCGCCAGGCCCGTGAGGCGGGGCTGGACATCGTCAGTCTTTGCCGGGGCGGTTTCTTCCCCGGCAGCACCGAAGTGGCCCGGCAGAAAGCCATTGATGACAACCGCCGCTGCATTGAAGAGGCCCAGGCCCTGGGCGCGCCGCTGATCGTTCTGGTGTGCGGGGCCGTGCCCGGCCAGTCTCTGGAGGAGTCTCGCAAACAGATCGCCGACGGCATTGCCGCCGTGCTGCCTGATGCGGAAGCCGCAGGCGTAAAGCTGGGCATCGAGCCGCTGCATCCCATGTATGCGGATGACCGCAGCGCCGTGAACACCATGCGCCAGGCCAATGACATCTGCGATGACCTGGGATCACCGGAAATGCTCGGCATCGCCGCAGACGTCTATCACATCTGGTGGGATCCGGAACTGCAGCATCAGATCGAGTTCACCGCCGCCCAGAAGCGGCTGTTTGCCTTCCACATCTGCGACTGGAAAACCCCGACCACGGATTTGCTCAATGACCGGGGTTTGATGGGCGAAGGCTGCATCCCCAACCGGCAGATCTCAGACTGGGTGGATGCCACCGGCTTCAAAGGGCATCGCGAGGTGGAAATCTTCTCCAACCGCTACTGGGCCATGGACCAGGACGAGTGGCTGAAGAAAATCCGCACCTCTTACGACGAGCTTTACCGCTAAGTTTGCTTCCGGCTTGACGTTTGAGGGCAAGATGAAATTGCTCTCCCTCCTCCTTGTATCCGCCGGCTTCTGGTGGTCCGGCTCCAGCCGCGTTCAGGCTGCAGAGCCCAGGCTCAACGTCGTGTTCATCCTGGCGGATGATCTGGGCTGGGGAGAACTGGGAAGCTACGGGCAGAAAAAGATCCCCACGCCCAACCTGGACCGCCTGGCGCAGGAAGGCAGCCGCTTCACCCGGCACTATTCCGGAGCACCCGTATGCGCCCCCGCACGCTGTGTCCTCATGACCGGCAAGCATCTGGGACATGCCGAAATTCGCGGCAACTTGCAGGCGAAAAAACTGCTGCCGCAATATGATGAAGGCCAGTACCCGCTGTCCGAAGAGGCGGTGACGGTGGCCCAGGTATTCCAAAAAGCCGGTTATGC
>DASWXG010000776.1:0-10721 GCA_036405615.1 Prosthecobacter sp.
TTCCACCCTCCAGCCCCTGGGGAGGAACCCATCAGTTCCATCGAGTGTCTGATCCCTCTCCCGGCCTTTCTGGAAGTCTAGACCCAATCTTATGAACACCCCCCACACACCGCCCCACCGTATCGCCATCGTTGATGACCACACCCTCATGCGTGAGGGGCTGAAGATGTTCGTCGAGAGCCTCGAGGATTTCTCCTGCGCCTGGACGGCCCCGGATTCCCAGGAAGCTCTGAAAATGCTGGAGAAAGACGTACCTGATGTCCTGGTGGTGGACATCACACTGCCGGGCCGCAACGGGCTGGAACTGATCAAAGATGTCCGTGTCCTGAATCCCGATCTGCCGGTTCTGGTGGTCTCCATGCATGACGAAACCCTCTATGCGCAGCGCGCCCTGAAGGCGGGTGCCAAGGGTTACGTTATGAAGGATGCCCCCCATGGCGCGTTTGAAAAAGCCCTCCGCCGCATCCTGGCAGGCGGCATTGCTCTGAGCGAACGCATGTCGGAAACCATCCTTCTGGCTTTTTCCTCGGGTGCCAATCCCGGACCGGACGGTGCCATCCATCACCTCAGCGACCGCGAGTTTGAAGTTTTCCAGCTGATCGGTGAAGGCCGGAGCACCGGGCAGATCGCCGAGACGCTGCGCATCAGCCCGAAGACGGTGGACGTGCACAAGCTCAAGATCCGCCAAAAGCTGAAGCTGACGGAGGGCACCTCACTGACTTCCTTTGCCATCCGCTGGGTAGAAATGCGCAAGCTGGGCAAGAAGGCGGAGTAGCGCGCCCCGGGGCCGCCCTGCGACATTCCGCTTGGCGAACGGGCAAGCTGTCCTATGGTATCGGCGGGTCGGCCGGAGTGGTCGCTCGTCGGGTGCCTGCTTGCAGGAACTGCGGACGAGAGGAAAGTCCGGACACCACAAGGCAGCATGCCGCGCGCAAGCGTCGGAGGTTCTGGGGCAACCCAGGGCAATGGAAAGTGTCACAGAAAACAAACCGCCTGCCGGGGCTTCGGTCCTGACAGGTAAGGGTGAAACGGCGGGGTAAGAGCCCACCGCTCCGACAGCAATGAAGGAGGCACGACAAACCCCATGCGGTGCAAGACAGAACAGGAGAAACGGCCCGCCTGGCCGCAAACCTCTCCGCGAAAGCGGCGGGGTGGATAGCTCCGGGTAATAGTCGCATTCTGCTTCGGCAGGAGAGGCGGTCGCAAGACCGCATCAGATAAATGACCACGCCGGAGGCTGAAAGGCCGAAGGCACAAAATCCGGCTTATGAAGGCCGACCCACTTCCCCCTTTTCTATTCTCGTCCCGGCAGTGGGGGACAAGGAGAGATCACTCTTCACCAAGGGGCAGGCAGCTTTTGAGCGGCGGTGACGCATCTTGGGGGTATGGCATCCCAGGTTTTATGCAGGCATTGCAATTCCCCTGTACCGGAACAGCGCGATGACGGCTTTTGCTGCACGGGCTGCCAGTTCGTTTATGACCTGCTGCTCAAGGAAGGGCTGGATCACTTCTATGATTTGAAGGGCAGTCTAGCACTGCCGCCGGTTTCTCCCCAGAGCTTGCGGGAAAGGGACTATGACTGGCTGGAACAGCTTGGCCGGAAGGAGGAAATCCAGGTGAGTTCGGAAGGAAAAGGAGGGCTGGCCGAAATGCGCCTCTCGTTGCAGGGCATTTCCTGTGTGGGGTGCGTGTGGCTCATTGAAAAAGTCTTTGCCCGGCACCCCGGTGGAGTCCGGGTGAATGTAGACCTCATGCAGGGGGAGGCAGTTCTGGTCTATTCCCCAGGCCGGTTCGAGCCGGTGGCCTTTGCGCGAGATCTCCAGGCTTTTGGTTATCTGCTAGGCCCTCCTCAAAGTGGTGAAGGAAAGAAGCCTGCTTCTGGGCTGGAACGCCGCATGGGGCTGTGCGGGGCCTTTGCCATGAATGCCATGGCCTTCAGCCTGCCGGCCTATTTCGGGATGCCCGGGACATTCTTTTTCGCACCCTGGTTCGACATGATTGCTGCCGTTTCAGCCACTCTGGCCATGCTGGTCGGTGGCAGCTATTTCATCGAAAAAGCCTGGCGCAGCCTTCGGTTGGGAGTGCTGCACATTGACACCCCTATCGCCCTGGGAATCATTGCTGCTTATGGGGGCTCGCTGGGCGGCTGGATGCTCGGGGAGGAGGGACTGAAGTACTTTGATTTTGTTGCCATCTTTATCTTTCTGATGCTGGTCGGGCGCTGGGCCCAGCAGGCGGCCGTAGACAGGAACCGGCGCAAGCTGATGCGGGACTCGTCCATTCCTGAGCAGGTCACAGTTCCTGGAGAAGAGAATCCTGTGGCGCTGGATACCCTGAAACCAGGAGTTTCCTTTGTAGTTAAGCCGGGCCAGGCCGTGCCGGTAGCCTGCCGCTTGCTTAGCCCTGAAGCCGCTGTCAGCCTGGAGTGGATCAACGGTGAAAGCGAGGCCCGGCGACACCTTGGCGGCCAGATGCTTCCGGCAGGTGCCATGAACATCGGCAGCCATAGTCTGATGGTGGAAGGCCTGGAGGCCTGGTCCAAAAGTGCTTTGCGCAAGCTCCTGGAAGCGCGCCGCCCCGGGGAATATCGCGATCTGCGCCTGGAGCGCCTTCTCCGCATTTATCTGCTGGTGGTGGTCATCATCGGCCTTGCCGGTGCCCTGGGTTGGTGGTGGAGCGGACAAGGCGTGGTGGCTGCGCTGCAGGTGATGATCTCCATCTTTGTTGTGTCCTGCCCCTGTGCGCTTGGGGTGGCCGTGCCGCTGGCTGAGGAACTGGCGGCTTCGCGGGCCGAAAAGCTGGGAGTGTTTGTCCGAAATTTGGGGTTATGGAAGCGGCTCATGCGAACCCGGCGTGTCGTTTTCGACAAGACCGGAACCTTGACCTTGGAGAATCCTAGCCTGGAGAATCCAGAGGCGCTCAGAGACCTGGATGTCTATGCCCGAAAAGCACTGCGAACCTTGGTGACCGGGAATCTTCATCCGGTGAGCCGCAGCTTGTTTGATGCATTGGGGCCGGGAGAAAGCCTCATGGCAGAGGCTGGCGTGGAGGAGAAAATTGGTCAGGGAATTTACTGGAGGGATACCGCGGGCAATGAATGGTCACTCAGCCGCGGAACGGAGAGCGACGCCCAGTTTGCCTGCAATGGGAAGCGTCTAGCAGGGCTGTTCTTCCGGGACGAACTGCGGAGAGAATCGGTGGACGAGGTGCGCGAACTGAAACGGCGGGGTCTGGAGGTGGCTGTCCTCAGCGGCGACCGGGCAGGCAAGGTGGAACGCATTGCCGCCCGCCTTGGCCTTGAACAGAGTCACTGGCAGGCCGCCATGACACCTGAGCAAAAAGCGGGCTGGGTAGCAGCACGAGACCAGGATGACACCTTGTACATTGGCGACGGGGCCAATGACAGCCTGGCTTTTGACGCCGCTCTTTGTACGGGCAGCCCGGCTGGCGGGCGCAGTTTCCTGGAGCAGAAGGCAGATTTCTTTTTTCTGGGACACAGCCTGCGTTTTGTCAGCGGACTTTTGGATGTTGCCAGGTTGCACCGGCGGGCTACCCGGAGGGTCTTTGGCTTTTCAGTGACCTACAACATCGTCACCGTCGCAGCCGGGCTGGCGGGTCACCTCAGTCCGCTGGCCGCAGCGATCCTCATGCCCCTCAGTTCCGTGGTAACCTTGAGCCTGGTGGCCGTGACATTTGGGCGGTCAAAACACGGCCGGGAAACGAATTCTTTGCATGCGCAGCCTGCTTCATCGCGAGAAGTGCCCGCCTGACCGGCACCTGCGAGAGGCGGGAGAAAATTTTTGCTGCCACAACCTCCGGGAGGGAGGCTATTTTCGGGTTTCGGGCTTAAAAGTCGCAAACTGAAGCCACAACAAAACAAACACGGAAAAGCCAAAGCCGGTCAAACTTGTTAGTCTTAACCCAGTCCACAGCCATGAAAGCCTATACTACCCTCATCGCCGCGGTTGATTTTACCCCCTCCTGTCGGAACGCCCTCCGTGAGGCTGCGCGGCTTGCTGCCGCCAACCAGGCCAGCCTGACGGCGGTGCATGTCATGGATGAATTCCTCGTCCATGAACTCAAACGCGCTTTGTCCACAGATCAGGCCAGTGTGCGTGAGGAATGGACCTCCAAGCTGAAAAAGTTCGTCGAAGATTCTGAACTGGGGCTGCCGGGGATCGCTGTGGAAATCCGCATTGGCAATCCCTTCGCCGAGCTTTCGGAAGCCAGCCGCGTTCACAAGGCTGACTTGCTGGTGATGGGGGCCAAAGGTTCTCGCAACGAGCCGGGCCGGGTCGGGGTAATCGCGGCGAAATGCGTGCGCAAGGCACCTCTCGATGTCCTGCTGATCCGTGAAGACGCGGTGGGGCCGTTCAAGCATCTCGTCACCTGTGTGGACTTTTCGGACAACTCTAAAGATGCTGTCCGCATTGCCCTGGATCTGGCCCGCAAGGACGGCGCCAGCCTTGATTGCATGCATGTCTACCAGTCGGCCCTGGCGATGTCGCTGGACTACGGCGGGCTGGTCGCACCCATGCCCCTCGGCACTGACACCCAGGCGTTGGAGATCTGGCAGAAAGAGCTGGATGAGCTCATCGGCGAACTCAGCAAAGATTATCCGGAAGTGAAGACCCGTTCCCAAGTGCTTGAGCGGGTCAACATCCGTGAGGCCATCCTGGATCACGTCAAAGAAACCCACGCTGATCTGGTCGTTCTGGGCACCCGGGGCAAAACCGGTCTGCGTGAATTGCTCATCGGCACCACGGCGGAAAAGATCGTGTCCAATGCCCCTTGTTCCATTCTGGCCGTGAAGCCCGAAGGCTTTGCCGTGACCCCCTGATGCCTATGTTGCCACCCTCCTCCCGCTCACATCCCGCCCATCCATCCGGAATGTGCCGCCCCGGTTGCACGGGGAACTGCCGAGGAGGTGGGGGAGGCTGCCTTGACAGGCATGGAGAAGCCGGGGAACATGGCGGGGACGAGATGATACCGATCACCGATCCAGCCCTGCTGCAAAGCCTCATGGACCATGCCGGCATGCTGGTGCTTGGGCTCGACCTCGAGGGGCGCATCCAGTGGATGAGCCGCGGGCTGGAAGCACTCTGCGGTTACACCGGGGAGGAACTGGAAGGAAAGAACTGGGTGCAGCAACTGGTGCCTGCAGAGTGGCAGGCAGCCGCCGCCCTGCTGTGCCGTGGCAATGCCGGTGGGGACCGCAGCCGCAGCCACGTCAAACCTCTGCTGACCCGTAGTGGCGAACTCCGTCATGTGGAGTGGTTTCATTCTGACATCCGAGATGCGGGCGGGCGGGTCACCGGCATTTTATGCATCGGCCGTGATGTCACCGAACTGCAGGCCACGCGGGAGGCGCTCGTGGCTTCTGAAAAACGCAGCAGCGCAGTGCTGGAGACAGCGGTGAATGCCATCATCACCATCAACGAGCAGCGGGTCATTGAAACGGTGAACACCGCCACAGAACGCATTTTTGGTTATTCTCGTGAGGAGATGGTGGGAAGGAACATCCGCATGCTGATGCCCCAGCCCTACCGGGACAAGCATGACGGTTATGTGCAAAACTACCTGCAAACAGGCGTCAAAAAGATCATCGGCATCGGGCGGGAGGCGGTGGGCCAGCGCAAGGACGGGACTGTGTTTCCCATGGACCTTTCGGTGGGAGAGGCTTTGCTGCCGGACGGGCGGCGGGTTTTCACCGGTATTATCCGGGATCTGACCGACCGCAAACAACTGGAGGAAAAGATCCTCCAGATCAGCGAGGAGGAGCAGCACCGCATCGGCCAGGACATTCATGATGATCTCTGCCAGCAGCTGGCGGCCATCGGGTGCCTGGCTAAAGTGGCCCACCAGCAGCTTCAGAAGAACGGCAGCACCGAGGCGGAAAACTTGAATGAGATCGTCCGTCTCGTCACCCACGCCAATGTGCGCGCCCGGGAGATGTCGCGTGGTTTGATGCCGGTGGTGCTGGATGCCGCCGGCTTGATGGCGGCGCTTTCCGAACTCGCCCAGGGAACGGAGCGCATCTTCCGTGTCAGCTGCCCTTTCCGCTGCGAGAAGCCGGTGAAAGTCCCGGACAACAAGATTGCCACCCAGCTGTTTCGCATCGCGCAGGAGGCCGTGGCAAATGCCATCAAACACAGCCGGGCGGAACGCATCGAGATTTTGCTTTCCGACGAAGACGGCAAAGTGGTCCTCAAAGTCCGGGACAACGGTGTGGGCATTCCGGACAATATCTCCGGCAAAAGCACCGGCATGGGGCTGCTGACAATGACCCACCGGGCACGGATGCTGGGCGGCATGCTCACTGTGGAACACGACGATTTTGGCGGCACCATTGTCTGCTGTGAAGTGCCTGTTTCCGCCCTTTCCAAAGCGACTCCATCCCACGGTCTGTTGTGACTCCCAAACGCCTTCTTCTCATTGATGACCACCCCATCATGCGCCACGGCCTGGCGCAGCTCGTCCGTGCTGAAGACGGGCTGGATGTTTGCGGCGAGGCCGGTAACGCGCGGGATGGCCTGGCCGCCGTGGAAAACCTGAAGCCGGACCTGGTGGTGATTGACCTGACCCTGCCGGACAGGAACGGTCTGGAGCTTCTGAAAGACATTCAGGCGCTGTTTCCAGGCACGCTCTGTCTGGTTCTGTCCATGCATGACGAGGCGATGTATGGCGAACGTGCCCTGCGTGCGGGTGCCCGCGGTTACATCATGAAGGAGGCTGCGGCGGATCATCTCATCACTGCTGCCCGCAAGGTCCTTTCAGGAGGCATCTACGTCAGCGACAACATGGCCAGCCGGATGATGGAGCAGGTGATCGGCAACCGCGCCAAAACAGCCAGCTTGGAAAGCCTGACCGACCGTGAGCTTGAGGTGCTCGAAATGATCGGTCTCGGAGTCGCCACCAAGATCATTGCGGAACGGCTCTGCATCAGCGCCCGCACCGTGGAGGCACACCGCGCACACATTAAGGACAAACTGGGCATCACCGATGGTGCTGCACTGGTGCGGTATGCCGTTCAGTGGGTGGAGAGCCGGGCAAAGCTGTAGGCGCGACCGGGTGGAAAGCAGCGGCACTACTGGTTTCCATTACACCAGGATTGCGGTGTTCCACCATGGTCGGAGCCGTAGCCGCCACCAATGGTCGCACAGCTTCACGCAGCCTAGGATCAGGACGTCACCCGACCACCCTGACCATGCAAACTCCATCTTCTCAAAACAGCGGACGTGAACGTTTCGTCGAGACTCTTTCGGAGAGCGACCTCTTTCAGCAATTTCAGCGCGCCTTCCACACCCTGACCGGGTTGCCGCTCACCCTTCGGGCGCAGGGCGACCAGGAACACATTGAAACACCGGTGACCCAGAAAGGTGTTTCCGGTGTGGTCGAGACACTGGTGCCGGTGCGGGTGGGCAAAAACCCCGTGGCGCTTTTACAGACAGGCGGAGTCCGCCTGGAACCCGCGAATGCCCAAACTTTCGCGCCCCTGGCCCACTCGCTTTTGGATGACGACCGCAGCGCGGATGAAGTCCGCACAGCCCAGGTCCACTTCCAGCAGGTGCCTGTGATCGAGCCTGAGCGTTATGAAGCCGCCGTGGCCCTTCTGCTGTCCTTTTCTCTGCAGATGGGTGAAAGCGCTCACCGTCTTCTGTTTGCCCATGCCACCCATGAGCCGGATGCAGTGCGCAACGCCAAGATCTACATCCACGCCCACCTCGCCGAACCGATGACGCTGGAAGGCGTGGCAAGCGCAGTGAATGTCAGCCCCTTCCACTTCTGCAAAATCTTCAAGCGCGCCACCGGCCTGACCTTCACGGATTTTGTGAATCGGGCACGGGTGGAAAAGGCCAAGCGCATGCTGATGAGGCCTGCCGCGCGCATCACCGAAGTCGCCTATGACGTCGGGTTCCAGAGCCTGTCGCATTTCAACCGCAGCTTCCGCCGCATCGCCAGCGAATCTCCCACGGAGTACCGTGGCCGGATGAAGGATGGGCATGCCCCAGTGGCTGCCTGAGCCTGATCAGCCAGTGTTTTGAAAGCCGTTCCGCATCCCGGAACGGCTTTTGTTTTTTTATGCCCGACTTCGCATAAAAAACCCCGCGTCTTCTCGGGGAAGGACGCGGGGCTTGAATGATTCCAGGAATCAGAAGAGGCCGATTACAGGGAGCCCTTCAGAGCGCTGGAGGCCACGAAGCGGACGTTCTTGGACGCCTTGATCTTCATGGATTCGCCAGTCTTTGGGTTGCGGCCGGTGCGGGCGGCGCGCTTGGCGACCTTGAAGGTGCCAAAGCCGATCAGCTGCACATTGCCTTCCTTCTTGATGCCTTTGGCCAGTGCTTCAAGCACGGCTTCCAGGGCGTCTGCGGCGGCGCGCTTGGAGGTTTCGGCGCCAAGATTCTTCTGCACGAGTTCCAGGAGTTCAGCTTTGTTCATGTTGATGCTGGTGTTGGTTGTTGTTGTGTTGAGGCCATCCCCGCTTGGTGATAAGCGGAATTGTGGGCGATTAAGACGCCAAGCGCGCGTGGACGTCAAACATAAAAATCGCCTCAAACCCTGTATTTATGCGGATTCATGAGCCTTTACCCGTTGAAAAACTTCCTGATTCCCGGCTGTGAGCCGGAGGTCCACGCCACCGCTTTTATTGCCCCGGGGGCTGTCGTGGTCGGGGAGGTCAGGCTGGGAGCCGAGTCCAGCGTGTGGTACACCGCCGTTTTGCGGGGGGATATCAACCGCATCGTAGTGGGGGCCCAGAGCAATGTGCAGGACGGCTGTGTCCTGCATGTCAGCGATGACCATCCCTGTATTCTGGGGGAGAGGGTCACCGTCGGCCACCGGGCCGTGGTGCATGCCTGCACGGTGGGCGATGAGGTGCTGGTGGGCATGGGCGCCATCATCCTGGACGGAGCGGTCATTGGTGCCCGCAGTACCATTGCAGCAGGTGCCCTGGTGACCAAAGGGACGGTCATTCCTGAAGGATCTTTGGTGGTGGGGTCTCCGGCCCGGATTGTCCGCCCACTGACGCTGGAGGAGCAGGCGGCCAATGGGCGTCTGGGACTCAAGTATGTGGCCGTCTCCCGCCGCTTTTTGGCCGCCCAGTCGGAGGGGGCTCGCCTAGGCTGATATGGAAATTCCAGTTTTCTGGACGGTTCGGGATTGAGTCGGGCATTTATTTTGGTATTCTTGAATGTCTAAACTGCTGAGTTAATCCTCGCTTCCCGAACTCCATGGCTGCCGAACTCGCTAAATCCCGCCCTGTCCGTGCCCGTGTGCAGGAGAAAGAAAGCCCTTGGAACGACGCTATCGGCATTGCCATGCTGGTGCTGGCGGCCATGTATCTCCTGGCGCTGGTGTCCTATGATCCCATGGATCTTCCAGCGTGGTTTCCCCTGAGCGTTACCGACCAGCCGAATGCGGTGGTGAAAAACTTTGTCGGCCGTTTTGGCGCCATGGGTGCAGCCTTGTCTCTGCATCTCGCTGGCATGGCCATCTACCTGCTGCCGTTCAGCATGACCTGGTTTGGTGTATGCAAGCTGGCCTCCAACGTCAAGGTGACGGGCCGTTCCTGGCTGGGGGTGGCGCTGATGGTGATCACCACGGCTGCGGTTTTCGAAGTTCAGGACATCCTCAACCAGCGGGATGCCATCACCCCGCTGGGCGGTGGCGGCGGTCTGGGTTCTCTCATCGGCGGCAGCATCCTGGCGAACTTGCTCGGCAAAGTGGGATCCACGGTGATCCTGGTGGGCATTTACGCGGTGGGCTTTTTCCTCGCCAGCGGCATTCATCCTCTGCAGGCGCTGCAGACCATCCGCATGGAAATCACCAAGGCTTGGGAAACTTACCAGGTGCGCCGGGAGATTGCCGCGCGTGAGGCAGAGGCCGAAGAGGCGGTGCCTGCTCCTGCATCCCGCCGCAAAAAGGCAGCCGCTGAGACCAAGGCCGACAGCCTGCCTGCCGGTCCTCTCGTGACCCCGGAACTGGGGCTGACTTTTGAAGCGCCCAAACCGAAGATCATCGACGCTTCCGCCACGCGGGCTCATGCCGACACCTCAGGCAAACCGCGGCTTTCGGAAGTGTGGGAGAAAAAGCGTGCTCAAAAAATGGAGCAGGCTCCGCACGGCTCTTTAGGCAATCTGGCGGTGCGCTTCAAAGATTACAAGCTGCCGGAACTCGATCTGCTCTCCTGGCCGGATGAATCCCAGCGGCCTAACACTGACCCTCGCGAGCTTCTGGCTATCCAGGAGACCATCGTCAAGGCGCTCGCCAGCTTTGGTGTGAAGGTGGAACCCGGTGACATCACCCGCGGCCCGGCTATCACCCGTTATGAAGTCCGCCCCGTGGACGGTCTGCGTGTGGCCCGCATCGCTGCTCTGGACGATGACATCGCCCGCGCCACCTGTGCCGAGCGCATCAACATCCTCGCTCCCATTCCGGGCCGGGATACGGTGGGCATCGAGCTTGCGAACCGCGACAAAGTCGCCGTGCCCATCCGCGAACTGCTGGAGGACGAAGTTTTCTCGAATGGCAAGGCACGTCTTCCCATCGCCTTGGGCAAAGACGTCTACGGCAAGACCATCATCGGCGACCTCGCCGCCATGCCCCACCTTCTGGTGGCCGGTGCCACCGGTTCCGGTAAATCGGTCTGCATCAACGGCATCATCACCAGCCTGCTGTGCCGCTTTGCGCCGGATGAACTGCGCTTCATCATGATCGAT
>DASWXG010000777.1:0-6027 GCA_036405615.1 Prosthecobacter sp.
GCATCATTCCGAAGAACTCGACCTCGTCATCCGCGGCATGCAGGGCCAGCCCGATGAAGAACGCGTCCGCCTGATTCTCATGAAACTGCCCGGCGTCCAGGCGGCCCGGATCATTCCTGAAGGAGCCTGGATCCGCTATGAGGCGGCCCGGATCACCAAGGACAACATCTGTGACGCCGTCCGGCAGGCGGGCTTTAAAGCCACCCTGTTCCAGGATTCCTTCAGCAAGGAGACGCATAACGTCTCCCAGCACTGAGAAAGGCCTGGTGCACAGGAAAATGCAGCTACGCCCTTGAATCTGGCCCCATCGCCAGCCATCTCTACGGGCTATGCGTATCCTTTCCGGCCTTCAACCCAGCGGGCGTCTCCACATCGGCAACTACTTTGGCATGATGGAGGCGGCGCTGAAGCTGCAGTACGAAGGCGAGGCATTTTACTTCATCGCAGACTACCACTCGATGACGTCCATCCACGATGGCAAGGCCCTCCGCAACAATGTGAGGGATCTCGCCATCGACTTCCTGGCCTGCGGTCTGGATCCCGAAAAGTGCGTGTTTTTCCGCCAGAGCGACGTCCCGGAGCACACTGAGCTGTCATGGATCCTGAGCACTGTGACGCCCATGGGGCTTCTGGAACGTTGCCACAGCTACAAGGACAAAGTCGCCAACGGCATCAGCGCCAGCCACGGACTGTTTGCCTACCCGGTGCTCATGGCTGCCGACATTCTTATCTACGATGCCGACGTTGTGCCTGTGGGCAAGGACCAGAAGCAGCATGTGGAAGTGACGCGAGATCTGGCCATCAAGATGAACGAAATTTTCGGCCAGGGCCTGCTCAAACTGCCGACCCCGCGCATTCGCGAGGAAACCGCCGTGGTGCTGGGCACCGATGGCCGCAAGATGAGCAAGAGCTATGGCAATACCATCCAGCTCTTTGAAGAACCCGGGAAGCTGAAAAAGGCCATCATGGGCATCCCCACAGATTCCACCCCGGTGGAGTCCCCCAAGCCGACCGAAAACAGCAGCATCCTCGCCCTCTACAAACTGGTCGCCTCCGAGGCAGACTACGCTGCCATGGTGGCGGATTTCGAAGCAGGCGGCAAAGGCTACGGCGACTTCAAAAAGCGTCTGCTTCAGGGTATCACCGACTACTTTGCCCCCTTCCGCGAGAAGCGTGCGGAACTGGTGGCCAACCCTGAGTACGTGAACAAAGTCCTCGCCGAAGGGGCTGAAAAAGCCCGCGCCGTCGCCCGCAAAACCCTGGGACGCGTGCGTCAGGCCGTGGGCCTGGGAGATTAATCCGCCCTGCTCTCTTTTTGATGAATCCCAACGGATACGAACTCCTCGACAGCGGCGGCTTTCAGAAGCTGGAGCGCTTTGGTGATGTGGTGCTCTCCCGCCCCTGCGCGCAGGCCGTGTGGCGCCCCACCCTGTCCCCAGTTGCCTGGCAAAAGGCCACGGCCACCTTCTTTCGCGATGGCGGCAACCAGTGGCGCGGACGCGACCGCTTGCCCACCACCTGGGACATCGGCGTGGACGGCACCCGGTTTCAGCTCAGCAGCACCGACTTTGGCCACCTGGGCATCTTCCCGGAACAGCGCGACCAGTGGAAACGCATCCGTGAGGTGTGTGGCGAGTATCGCAAGAAACACAACCGCGCCCCCCGCGTGCTGAACCTCTTTGCCTATTCCGGCGGCAGCACCCTGGCCTCCGCCCTGGGCGGTGCCGAGGTCTGCCATGTGGATGCCTCCAAAGGCATGGTGGACTGGGCCCGCAAAAACGCCTCGCTCAATGGTCTGGATGACAAACCCATCCGCTGGATCGTCGACGACGTGACCAAGTTTCTGGAACGCGAGCACCGCCGCGAACGCACCTACGACCTCGTTATCCTGGACCCGCCCAGCTACGGACGCGGAGCCAAAGGTGAGATCTTCAAGATCGAAAACGACCTGCCGCCGCTGCTCTCCCTCATCGGCAAACTCATCTCGCCTGAACCGCTCGGCATCCTGCTTTCCTGCCACACACCGGAGCTCACCCCCATCTCCCTGCATCACCTGCTGCTCCAGCAATTCGGCCAGAAGGGCGGCAAGCTCGAGAACGGCGAAATGCAGCTCCGCGGGGCCGCCGATGTCCTCCCCGTGCCCAGCGGCAGCTTCTGCTGGTGGCTGGCGTGATCATCGCACCTGTCTGACCGGAGGCTCTACCCATGCCAGTCGTCCCCTCCGACTACCGCGCCCCCCGGCTGCTGCGCAGCGGCCATGTGCAAACGGTGCTGCCCGTTTTTGTCCCCCGCGCCCGCCCGCCGCAGCCCCGGCATGAGCGGCTGGAGCTGGCCGACGGCGATTTTGTAGATCTGCGCTGGTATCGGGCCGGGCATCCCCGGCTGGCGGTCTTGTCCCACGGCCTGGAGGGTTCTGCCGAGGCTGTTTACATCCGCAGCATGACCGCCGCCCTGCTGGCCGCAGGCTGGGACGTGCTGGCCTGGAACTTTCGCGGCTGCGGCGGTGTGGACAACCGTCTGCCCCGCTCCTACCACAGCGGCGAGTCGGACGATCTCCGCCAGGTCGTTTCCGCCGCTGCCAAGACGGGCCAGGCCATGGCCCTCATCGGCTTCAGCCTGGGGGGAAACATCACCCTCAAATATCTGGGCGAAAGTGCGCACCACCCCCAGGTCATCGGCGGGGCCGCTGTCTCCGCCCCGGTGGATCTCACCTCAAGTGCGCGGGCTCTGGATGACCGGCCGGACAACCGCATCTACCTGAAGCGCTTCCTCAAAACCTTGATCGCGAAGATGGAGGCCAAGGCCCGTCTCTTCCCTGCTGCGATTCAGACCCAGGGGATTCGTGGCATCCTCACCATCCGGGAGTTTGACCACCGTTTCACCGCCCCGCTTCATGGCTTTCTCAGCGCGGAGGACTACTGGCAGCGGGCCAGTTCCCTGCCCTGGCTGGACCAGATTTCCGTTCCCGCCCTCCTGCTCAACGCCCGCAACGATCCGCTGCTGGACCGCCCTTCCTTCCCGCAAGAACTCGCCGCCCGCAGCCCGTATCTGTACCTGGAAGCTCCCGACCACGGTGGTCATGTGGGGTTCCTGGACCACCGGCTGCGCGCCTGGCACGAGCACCGTGTCATCGGCTTCCTCAACGACGCTTGCTGCGGCGGATGAGCAGAAAGCCAAGGATGAAAAGAACCAGGATGCCTCCGCCCACCCAGGCAAAGACCTTGGGCGCATCCGGGTAAACCCGTGTGACTTTGGTTTCCGTCACCTGAATCTCTTTCTTTTCGGGGGGCATGGGAGTGGGGATGGCTGTCAGTTTGAAGGGCGGGCTGGTCTCTCCGGCAAACACCGCCTGCGTCTGCTTTTCCTCCCGGCCTTCTTCGCTGTTGAAGACAATGAGGCTGACATTGGCATTCCTGCCAAACACGATTTGCGCCTTGTCCGCTTCGGGCGGCCGCCGCCCTTTGGCAATGTACAGCAGGTGCGCCTCCGCCGTCTCGGGGGTCAAAGGTTCGTTGGTGGCTCCGTCCAGCGGCACCCATTCCCCCGCAGGCAAGGCAGCCGGCTGACCGCTGAACAACAGGCTGAAGTTCGTTTTCAGATAAGCCTCAGCCTTTTCAAATGTGGCCTGTTTCTGCAAATCCGTCTGCCCCAGAAACCACTCCGCATTCACCGGAGGCAGGGAGGTGGGCCGGTCGCTCAGGAAGACCCGGGGGTCCAGGTTGATCCGCAGCATATACCCCCCGTCTTTGGCGAATTCCGACTCCAGCGTGACGCTCGGCACCACATGCGCCTGGGCGGCAACAGGGAGGCAGAACAGGACTACGGCGATGGCAAGACGGACAAGGCGGCGCATGAGCAGGGCGGCCCTTAGTAGACCGGCGGGAGGGCATCCGTCAACGCACAGCCCTGGCACACACGGGAAAGCTGCCGTGAACCCGGTTCACTTCAGCACGGGTTCACCCAGGTGTTTTTTGAAAAAGGCAGCCGCGATGTCCACGGTCTCCGCACACCAGGGATCACTCATCCAGAACGGGTGAGGAGCGTCCTTCAGGGTGTGCACTTCCGTTTCGATGCCCAGGCCTTTGAGCTTTTCCATCATCTCCGCGCGGCCAATCTTGAGGGTGTCTTTCTCACCTTCGATGAAAATCGTGGGCGGCACTCCTGCCCTCACGTGGGTGATGGGCGATGCTGCTTTGTAAATCTCCGGCTTTTCCTCAATGCTGCTGCCGAAGAACAAAACCGCGCCTTCATTCTTTTTGCCCTGGTAGGAAGCCACCAGATCCTGTGTGGCCGCCATGACGATGACCGCCTTCACCGCCGAGGACTGCTCCTTGAAAGGTCCCTCACCTTCAAATTCCGCCAGTCCACTGGTCATCGCGGTAAGACCGGAAAGGTGGCCGCCGGCAGACCCGCCCATGCAGCCGATGCGCTCCGGGTCCAGTTTCAACTCTTTGGCATGCGCACGCAGGCAGCGCAGAGCGGCCTTGCAATCGTGGATCGCTGCCGGGTATTGGGCCTCGGTGGACAGTCGATAGCTGACCAGGGCCGTGACAAAACCGCGCTGGGCCAGCCGCTCCATCATCGGCTTGTCAGCCTCCACCTGCCGTTTTTGCCAGCCGCCGCCGTGAATGTCCAGGACACAGGGCCAGGTGCCCTCAGCGTCCGGCACATAAACATACAGCTCCACTTTGTGCTCCGGGTAGTCCGCCACCGTGAGCGTTTTCAGGGTATAGCCAGCCGGTGTCTGCGGCAGCAGTTTCTGCCACTTGGGGCCGTTTTTGGCAACGGGTCCCTTGCCGGCAGTGGCAGGTTTGGGTTTTGCCTCAGCCCCCTGAATGACTGGCAAAACGGCAAGCATCGCGAGGAAGGTGGAAAGGAATAACTTCATGCTGTGCAATGAACGGGGGGGTAACACCGGCCTCCTTCACTCCTCTTCTTCGTCCTCTTCCGCCGGGTCATTGAGGAAAATGCGGATGCTGCGGTCCTCCAGCGCTTTCCGCACATCTTCCACATCCTGCTCGTCCACGCTCAGCCAGGCTTTGGCGCTGTCCTGGCCTGGCCCTGCCGCCTTGGCGGACACAGAGTGCAGGGAGAACCCAAAACGGCCCAGAAACGGCGCCGAGGTTCGCGACGCCTGCAGCCAGAGTTCCACCGGGCGTTCGTCAGGCTCCAGCAATGCAATGCGGGCCGCCAGCAGGGTGGTTCCAAAACCGCGCCGCTGATATTCCCCGTGAACCATGCCGTGCACCAGCGTGGCCGTGTCAGAATCTCCGACCAGTTCCAGCCCCCCGCAGGCCACAATGTCATCGTTGTACTCCAGGACGAGATAGTAGGAAGTCCCGACATTCAAAAACTCCACAAAGGCTGCCAGCCCCGCCGGGTCGAGTTCCGGCTCGTTGGAGCGGTAGATTTCCACACAGGCATCCAGATCCTCCGGCTGGTACTCGCGGATGCGGCAAGGCATCAGCTTCGGCGCGATGGCTTGCAGCAGCGGCGAAAGCTCCTGTTCAGAGTTTTCTTCGTCATCAAATTCGGAATCGGGCAGATAAGAGGACATGCGGGAGAGTGCAGATAGAATCGAGAGCCGGGAAAGCAAGGCCCCGCTGGATTTTCCGGCGGGAGCGGGCAGTTCCAGGCAAAAAAAAACCGCCTTCTGTGAAGAAAGCGGTTTTTTTAGGGATATTTTGAAATCGATTAACGAGCAACCACTGCCGTGCGGGCAGCGATGGTGGCCTGGTGAGCAGCGCGAAGGCCTTCCAGACCGCGATAGGTCTTGCCCACCTTGGCACAAAGGCCACGGCTGACGAGACCTTGCAGTTTTTCATAAGAACGCAGGCGGAGCATCTCCTCACCACCGCTCACAGCGTTCTTCAGTTTCAAGTTGTCATACACCAGTTTGAACAGCGCGTTGAACTCAAGAGTGTCCCCGCCGGACAATACATTGACTAGCTCATCGGTCACATGGTCAGGGACGCGGCGGGAGAAACGTGTTTTGCGAGTCGGTGTCGTAGCCATAGAGGCCTTCAG
>DASWXG010000778.1:0-2747 GCA_036405615.1 Prosthecobacter sp.
ATCGGCTACGACGACATAGGCATCCACACCCTGCTGGGCATTCAGATAGGCGGTGATGCCCATCTGCGCGCCAGGGGTTTTGGAAAGCAAGATGCCGAGCACCACATCACCCATGGCAAAACCGGCGGCCGGCATGTCCACATTGCCATCGCTCATGAGAGCGCAGAGCTTGTCGTAACGGCCACCTCCCGCCACAGCGCGGAGGCCGTGCTTGAGGTCAAATACCTCAAAGACGGTGCCCGTGTAGTAGGCAAGGCCACGCACAATGCTGGCATCAATTTTGACATAGTTCCACAGACCGCGGGCGCTGAGATCTGCACGCAGCGCGGCGAAGGCCGGGTGATCTCCATTCGTGGCTGTCATAAAGGAACGCACGTCTTCCAGCGTCAGGCCGATGGCCTCCAGCTTCTTGGACGTATCCTCGGGCTTGGCGCGCTCGATTTTGTCAATGATCTGCAGGAAGGCTGGGCCGTGCTCTTCGGCGATGCCCTTGTCCTTGAGGAAGCCGGTCCAGATCTCGCGATTGCTCAGGCGGATGGCGAAGTCCTCTTTCTGGATGCCAAAGGCAAGCATCACATCAATGGAAAGCGCGATCAGTTCGGCGTCGGTGCCCTGGCTGGCATCCCCCAAAATGTCGGCGTTGAACTGGATGAACTCGCGGGTGCGGCCTTCCTGCGGCTCTTCATAGCGGAAGCAAGAGCCGATCTGAAACCACTTGATCGGCTTCTTGAAGTCGCGCTGGCGGGCCGTGGCCATGCGGGCCAGGGAAGGGGTTACTTCCGGGCGCAGAGAGATCTCGCGGTCGGCTTTGTCCTGAAAGCAGAAAAGCTGGCTGGTGATCTCGTCACCGCTTTTTTTGCGGTAGAGGTCGGTGCTTTCGACGATCGGCGCTTCGTATTCCACGAAGCCGTAGCGGCGGGCGACGGAGCGCCAGGTTTCAAAGATGTAATTGCGCAGCGCGCACTCCTCGGGAAAGAAGTCGCGAAAGCCTTTGACGGTGCGGAAGGAGGCCATTAGTAGGACCCGCACCTTTCCTCCGCCCGGTCTTGAATTCAACCAAAAACGGCGCATGGCAGAGGGTGCCACCCTTGCGTGACCCATGCTCACGGACCTGCTGCTGAGAGACTTTCGCTGCTTTGAGGAATGCCGCGTTGCGCTGCATCCCGAGACGACTGTTTTCATCGGACGCAATGCGCAGGGCAAGACCTCCCTCATGGAGGCCATGTGCGTGTTGCTCCGCCTGCAGTCGCCGCGTACCAGTTCCCGCACAGAGATGATCCGCTTTGGAGCCAAGTCTCTCCTGGTGGAAGGAACGCTGGATGGACATCGCCTGCGCTGTGCGCTTTCCTCCACAGGCCGCCGTCTGGCTGTAAATGGCGGCATCTGCGGAAAATCTGGCGAGTATCTGGCTGCGAGCGGCCGGGTGGTGTGGATGGATCACCGCGACATGAACCTGCTGCGCGGAGCTGCGGAGCACCGGCGGCGGTATCTGGACTTTGCCGCCAGCCAGATGTTTCCTGACTACCTCAAGGCGCTGCGGGGTTATGAGCGAGCGCTGCGGGGGCGGAATTATGTTCTGAAAAGAGACGCGGTCATCTCCTGGCGGCAGGCAGATGCGTTCGCGTCCGTGATGGAAGGTTTTGCAGAAGTCTTGATCCGCCGCCGGGCGGAACTGGTGGAAAGGCTGCGGCCGGAGATCACCCGGGTGCATGGGGAACTGAGTTCTGGCAGTGAAACCGGTCTGGTGGACTATCAACCCGGGGCAGTTGCCGGGGGGCTGATGGAAACCCTCGCCGCCCGCCGCGAGGAGGAATCGCGAAACCGGCAGACGGCAGCGGGTCCCCATCGGGATGATCTGGCCTTGGTTCTCAATGGATTGGACGCCACTTCCTTTGCGTCAGAAGGTCAGCAGCGCAGCCTCGCCCTGTCACTCAAAATTGCCCAGGCCCATGTTTTGGAAGAAAGTGCAGGACGCCCCCCGCTGCTTCTGCTGGACGATGTTTTTGGCGAACTGGACACCTTTCGTCGCCGCGCTCTCCTGAACTTGCTGCCTGCAGGCACCCAAAAAGTGATCACCACCACCCACTTGGATTGGGCGGCCGGGCAGGCGGACAACGGTTGGGTTTACGAAGTAAAGGGGGCGCAACTGGAAAGACTGACGGGAGAGTGATCATGTCTATGGGTATCCCTGCCTGCCGCATGCAATGACCCTGGCCCTCATTTGGTCCTGCATCATGGGAGCCGCCGCAGGCTTCGTTTATCGGGATAAGGGGTAGAACTGTAGAGTCGTTGAGTTCATTTGAACAAATTAAACGGCCTCAAGATGGCGCGGTCCGGGTTGCAAACACCCCTCTCAAAATCCACCGTTTGGCTTCTTTTTCTCCTTGGGGAATCTCCCCTTGACCTCAAATGGGAGTCCTTTAGGTTCGGCCCCAGTTTTGGAGCCCCGTGGGTGGCGCTGCTTTTGTTGATCTGAAAAAAGCCGGATTCCTTCCACTGCCTCACAGGGTCCGCTTCATCCCTTTTCATTTCACAACTCTTTTCATAGCACCCTCATGCTTGGCAAACTTTTCGGCTTCGTCGCCAACGACATCGGCATCGACCTCGGCACTGCAAACACTCTCGTTTACGTCAAAGACCACGGCATCGTTCTTCGTGAGCCCTCCGTGGTGGCGGTGAAAACCGGCACCAATGAAGTGGTGGCTGTGGGGGATGACGCCAAGCGCATGCTCGGCCGTACCCCGGGC
>DASWXG010000779.1:0-3017 GCA_036405615.1 Prosthecobacter sp.
CTTACGTCACCATGAGTTGTTATGAAACAAGATCTTAAAGCTAGCGTATTGCAATGTGCAGCCCTCAATATTGTACAATTTGCACCCTGTTAAGCCAAGCCATGAAGGAGGATGCGACGGTGCCGGGGCAAGTCACACCAAGCAGGCCACAAGAGGCACCTATTATCTTGCGATGGTGGCGGAGAGGGTGGGATTCGAACCCACGGTGAGAATTACCCCACGCCAGTTTTCAAGACTGGAGCCATAAACCACTCGACCACCTCTCCATGATGCGTTCGGGGAACGGACAGGGATTCTAAGCCATCTTAGACACTTGGAAAGGACGAACTTGCGTTTGCCTGCCGTTCATGGGCAGCCCTCTATCCGGCAGACGGGAAGAGCTTGTTCGAGACGGTGGTGACCCTGCGCCGCCTTTACCCACGGTTCTTACCGTTTTTCAGAAACAGATGGGCATATTTCTCTGTCCAGTCTTCCGGCAGACGAAGGGGTTTGCCCTGCGGCATCTGGACGAGGGCCAGGGACTGGCGGCAGGTGATCAATACAGTTTCCTCCCCTGCCCTGCGGATCTCGAAGGCGCACCAAAAACGCACCCGTTCCACGCTCTCCAAACGGCCGAAGATCACCAACTCGTCACCCAGCGTCGCGGGTTTCCGGTAGTCGATCTCGGTGCGTACCACCACAGGGTAGACCTGCGTCTGGGCCATGTCGCGCAGCTTCATTCCCAGCTTCGCGGCCAGCCGCGTGCGGGCGGTTTCGATCATACGCAAATAGGCGATGTTGTGGACCACGCCGCCGATGTCGGTGTCAAAAAACATCACTTCTTCGCGGGTTTCGATGCTGGTGCTGTCGTCGTTCATGCTGTTGGGGATGCGGTAGAATCAGCGAAGAAGATTTGCAACTTTCCTGAGCACCCGCTTTTCTGCGCCACCCTCACCACCCACCCTTTGCCATGCGCCGCGCCATCTACCCAGGCAGTTTCGACCCCATCACCAACGGCCACCTGGATGTCCTCCAGCGCGCAGCCGGCCTCTTCGACGAACTGATCGTCGCCGTGGCCCAGGATAACGCCAAGCAGAGCCTGTTCAGCGTGGCGGAGCGGGTGGAACTTCTGGAGGGTGCCACGGAGCACATTCCCAATTTAAAAGTCATGCCCTTTGAGGGCCTGCTGGTGGATTTTGCCCGCAAACAGTCCGCCGTCGCCCTGGTGCGCGGGCTGCGCGCGGTGAGCGACTTTGAGTTTGAATTTCAGCTGGCGCTGATGAACAGGAAGCTGGAACCGAACCTGGAAACGCTTTTCCTGATGCCTCGCGAAGAACTCACCTACATCAGCAGCCGGCTGGTAAAAGAGATCGCGAGGCTGGGCGGAAACGTAAACCAGTTTGTCCCGCCTCTGGTGGTGGCCGCCCTGAAGGCCAAACTTTTGAAGAGCTGACAGCTCACTTCTCCCCTCACCCGCACTTTCCAATGAACCCTTTCCTCATCGACATCCGCAACCTGCCCGGCGACGGCAAGCAGGTTTCCGGCACCCTGCCCGCCAGCTTTTTCAAGTTGGAGGAAAAGGACCTCATCCGGGCGGAATCCCCCCTGACGTACGACATCAACATCATCCGCGACGGCAAGGACATCATCGTCACCGGCACGCTGGACGCGACCTTCAGCCTGGAGTGCGGCCGCTGTGTGGAGAGATTCAAGCAGCAGGTGACGCTGGAGGAGTATCAGGCCGAGGTTCCAATTGAAAAGGATCCAACGATGGACTTGACAGACCTCATCAGGGAAGACATTCTGCTATCCCTTCCGAACTTCCCGCGCTGCGAAGATGGTAACGTTGACCTGCGCGACTGTCCTGCCGAAGGCAACTTCGAACCGCGTGATGATGATTCTCCGGTGGCTGAAGAGCCTGGTGCAGACCGCGGAGTCTGGAATGCCCTCGATCAATTGAAATAGCGACCCCCTTCAGAACATGGCCAATCCAAAACGCAGACAATCCAAGAGCCGCCAACGCCTCCGTCAGGGTGCGAATCGCTGGCGCGCCCCCGTCCTCAAGAGCTGCCCTGAGTGCGGCACTTCCGTCCCCGGCCACGTTGCTTGCCCTTCCTGCGGTTACTACAAAGGCCGCCAAGTGCTGAACGTCACCGCTGGCGAGTAAGCCTCGGCACACAGCTCTAGACTTTTCAACCCTGCCTGGGAAACCGGGCGGGGTTGAGTTTTTTATTCTTCTGCTGTCCGAAAAGGATCCCTGGAGCCAGCTTCGCCCGCCGGCTTTTCTTTTCATTTCGCCCGGATACGGACGTCCTCCACTTGGTGAACACTCTGTTGTTTTTCCGCCTCAGTCGGCATCGCCAGCAACGCCAGCAGCATGCTGCCCAGCACATAAATAAGCCCAGCCCCCAGTCCTGCACCGATGGCGATGAGCCGACGCTGCATGACATTTTCCCGTGAAATAACCCTGTAACAACGCATGCACAGCAGGACCCAGAGGAAGCTGATGAGGAGAAGACCGGCGTGGGCGAGCATGGGGTCACTCAACCAGAGACCGCAGGAAGAAACGAGCGAAAAGAGATCGCTGACCGGCTTCACCGCCCAAATTCCTTTTCAGTAATTTTCCGTTGAAGTGCTTGACGCTGCGCCTGGGTGCCTATCCTTCCCACCTTTCCCCCTTTGCCAATAATGAACGAGACCCAGATCCAGAAAGCCGATGTCCTCCTTGAAGCCCTTCCTTACATGCAGGGATTCCGAGGTTGCACCTTTCTGATCAAGGTGGGCGGCAGCGCCATGGAAGATCCGGCCGTGGTGGACACCTTTTTGAAGGACGTCGTCTTCCTCGAAGCCGTGGGCATCAACCCCGTCATCGTCCATGGCGGCGGCAAGGCCATTTCCAAGGCCATGAAAGACAGCGGCCTGGAGGCCAAGTTCGTCAACGGCATGCGCGTGACGGACGAGGAGACCATCAAGATCGTGGAGCAGACTCTGGCCCGGGTCATCAACCCGGAGATCGTCAGCAAGATCAATGACTTCGG
>DASWXG010000780.1:0-3550 GCA_036405615.1 Prosthecobacter sp.
ATTGACCTTCGTGACCGCGAGGGTCTGACCCAGGTCGTCTTCCGCCCGGAAGAAAATTCCGAAGTGGCCGCCATCAGCCATACCCTGCGTGATGAAGACGTGGTGCAGGTGACCGGCCGCGTGGAAAAGCGCCTGACCGGCACGGAAAACAGCAAGCTGCCCACGGGTGAAGTCGAGATCGTGGCCAGCGAACTGAAGATCCTGAACAAGTCCGACGTGCTGCCCTTCCACCTGGACCGTGAGCTGTCCAACGAGGACATGCGCATGAAGTACCGTTACCTGGACCTGCGCCGCGAGCGCATGAACCGGAACATCCGCACGCGCCACAAGATCACCAACGCCGCCCGCAACTATCTGGACGGTGAAGGCTTCATCGAGGTGGAAACGCCGATCCTTTCCAACCCGACCCCGGAAGGTGCCCGCGACTTCCTGGTGCCTGCCCGTCTCAGCCCGAGCAAGTTCTTCGCTCTGCCGCAGGCCCCGCAGCAGTACAAGCAGCTGCTCATGGTGGCCGGTCTGGAGCGCTATTTCCAGATCGCCCGCTGTTTCCGCGACGAAGACCTGCGTGCTGACCGCCAGCCGGAGTTCACCCAGATCGACATCGAGGCCAGCTTCATCGAGCAGAACGACATCGTGAACCTCGTCGAAGGCCTTCTTGCCAAGATGTTCAAGGCCGGCCAGGGCGTGGACATTCCGCTGCCATTCCAGCGCATCACTTATCAGGAAGCCATGGACCGCTTCGGCTCTGACAAGCCAGACACCCGTTATGGCAATGAGATCGTGGACATGGCGGATGTGTTCGCCAACAGCGGTTTCAAAATCTTCCGCACCACGCTGGAAAACGGCGGTGTCGTGCGTGCCATCAACGCCAAGGGTTTTGCCGGCATCACGACCGGCCAGATGATCCGCCTCAACGAACTGGCCATCCAGGCCGGTATGAAGGTGAAGCAGCTGGCTTTCATCAAGGTGGAACGCAACGAGGCCGGTGTGCTGGAATACAAGAGCCCGCTGTGGAAGTTCTTCGGTGAAGAGGAGCAGAAGGCGCTCATCGCCAAACTCAATGTCGAAGAAAACGACATCGTGTTCTTCTACGCCGGTGCCTGGGATGAGGCCTGCAACATCCTTGGCCGTGTGCGTATCGAGATTGCCAACATGACCGGACTGACGAAGGACAGCACCGCGCTGAACTTCCTCTGGGTCGTGGAATTCCCGCTGCTGGCCTTCAGCCCTGAAGACCAGAGCTGGGTGGCTGTGCACCACCCCTTCACCCGTCCGAAAGCGGAGGACGTGCCTCTGCTGGAAGCCGGTGAGTACGGCAAAGTGCGCGCGGAAGCCTATGACGTGGTCCTGAACGGCTACGAACTCGGCGGCGGCTCCATCCGAATTCACGAAAGCGACCTTCAGGCGAAGATGTTCAGCGTGCTGGGCGTGACGCCTGAAGAGCAGCAGTTGAAGTTCAGCCACATCCTGGAAGCCTTCAAATTCGGCGCGCCTCCGCACGGCGGTCTCGCCCTCGGCCTGGACCGCATTGCCATGCTGGTTTCCGGTGAGGAAAGCATCCGCGAAGTGATCGCCTTCCCGAAAAACAACAAGGCCTGCGACCTCATGACCGACAGCCCGACCACGGTGGACTTCAAGCAGCTCCGCGAGCTGTATGTGCAGAGCACCTGGAAGGACAAGAAGAAGGAAGAGGCCGCCAACGCCGCCGCTGCCACCGTGCCCGCCCTGCCGGTGCCGTGACCTGTTGAATGAACGGATGGCAGCCGGGCGGGAACCCCGGCTGCATGATCCGGATCAAACCAACCTAACAAAAAAAGGCTGACGGATTTCCGTCAGCCTTTTTTGTTATTCTTTAGAGATCTTCAGGTCCCGTTCGTTCAGAGGCCCATGACCTCTTTGAGGTAGCGGATGCTCTCGCGGGCGATGTGCTGCGGGCTGGGTTCATACTTGAACACTTCCACGGACAGGTAGCCCTGGTAGTTCACCTCGCGGAGTGCTGCGATGATGGGTTCAAACTTCACCTCACCCATGCCTGGGCCGAGGAGGTTCGGGTCATTGGCGTGGAAGTGGACAAACCAGTCCTTGCTGTCGCGGATGATGTCCGGAATGGACTTGGACTCGTCGCTCATGGCCTTGACGTCGAGGTGCAGCTTGCAGCTTGGATGATCCACCATCTCGCAAAGGCGGATGGTTTCCTCGGCGGTGTTGAGGAAGTTGGTTTCCTTTTTGCCCAGAGGCTCCATGGCGATGACGACGCCGTACTTTCCGGCTTCTTCAGCCACGGCGCGGACGCTATCGGCAGCGCGTTTGAAGGCGTCTTCATAGGCCCACTCCGGCAGGGTGTTGCGGGCTTTGGGGCTGCCCCAGACCATGATGCGGCCGCCAGTGGCAGCGCAGATGCGGGCGAGGTGCTGGCCGAATTTGGCGGTTTCCTTGCGCAGCAGGGCGTCCGGGGTGGTGATGTGAAACCAGGAAGGTTTGGTCAGCAGCCAGTGCAGGCCCAGGATCTCCAGACCGAAAGAGGAGGCGATCTGGCTGAGGCGCACGGCATCGGCCTCGGTCAGTTCACGCGGGTCTTCCTTGAGGGTGAAGGGGGCCAGCTCGAGGGCGTGATAGCCAGCGGCTGCGGCGTCTTCACACACTTTTTCAAAAGGCAAGTCGGGGTAGGTTTCGTTGCAGATGGCAAAGCGCATAGGGGCGTGAAGACTCCAATGGGCACTGGCGGGCGTCAACCCTGGCTTTGCATGGCATCCGGCTGAAAAAAGATGGGTGCAGGCCCGCTCCGCCCGGCCATGTTAGGGCGTTCATGGCCTCCGCTCCCACCACTCTGACGCACCAGCTCATCAGCGCTTCGGCGGGATCGGGAAAGACCTACCAGCTGGTGCGCCGGTATCTGCATCTGCTGGCGCTGGGACAGCCCGCGGAAGGGGTGGCGGCGATGACGTTCACGCGCAAGGCGGCGGGGGAGTTTTTCAGCCGCATCTTGCAGGGGCTGGCGGCCATGGCCGAAAAACCGGAGACGGCGGCCCTTTTCTTTGAAGGCGTGCAGCCTCCGCTGCCGCCCGGGCAGGACTTTGGGGTGTTGCTGCGAACCGTGGCCCGGCGTCTGCACCGGCTGCAACTGAGCACACTGGACAGCTTTTTTGCCAAAGTGGCCGCCTGTTTCCCCATGGAACTGGGACTGCCTGCCGGGGCGCGGGTGATGGATGAGGATGAGACGCGCATGGCCCGGCGTGAGGCACTGGATGCCCTGCTGGACCGTCTGTATCTCGAAGACCAGAACACGGCGTTGCAGACGCTGATGGAGGCCTACAAGCAGGCGACGTTTGGCTCTGAAGACAAAACGGTGGAGGCAACCCTGCAAGACTGGCTGGCCGATGGGCTGACCCTGTGGGAGGACAGCGCGGTGACTCCGGCCTCTGCCGAAGAGCCGCCGGCGGGAGAGGCGGGGGCTCTGTGGGGCGCGGGTTTGCGTGGCTGGGGATCACCCCGGGAAATCTGGCCGCAGCCGTTGCAGGCCGGGGATCTCATGGCAGCCATCGAGGAGGTG
>DASWXG010000781.1:0-3716 GCA_036405615.1 Prosthecobacter sp.
GTCTGTCATCAGCGGCTGGTTGCGCCCAGCCCAGGACGGCATTCAAAACGGACTGGCTCTGGCAGCCACGCTCATTGTGGCAGCACCTATTGTGCATGGGCTCATCACCTCCATCCGCGCCACCGGTTTCGGAGCCACCCAGTTTTACATGGACCAGTATGTGGTACTGGCTCTGGCGGCCTGCCTGGCCACTGGCAAATACCTGACCGGAGGGACCGTGGCCATCATCCTTCTTTTTGGCCAGATGCTGGAGGAACGCACCACCGTGGGTGTGGAACTGGCGCTTTCCAAACTCAGGCAGATGACCCGCCTCAGAGCCCGCCGGAAGAAAGGGCATGACGAAGAAGAATGCGAAGCTTCTGCACTGCAACCCGGTGACGAGATCTTTATCCGGCCAGGCGAATCTGTTCCGGCAGACGCGGTGATCTTGACAGGTGAGTCACTCCTGGATCAAAGCCGGATCACAGGCGAATCCGTGCCCGTGGAAGCTGGGCCGGGCCAAACCATCTTTGCCGGCACCTCAAACATGAACGGTCTGCTCCATGCCCGGGTGACGGGGGCCGGGACAGACACAGTTATGGGCCGGGTGCAGAGCATCATTGAAGAGGCCAAAGAATCCGAGGCCCCCATCATCAGCCTGACGGAGGACTATGCCCGCTACTACACGCCCCTCATCCTGCTGATTGCGGCCAGTGTGTTCTTTTTCACGCAGGATGTTGAACGCGCCATTGCCGTGCTCGTGGTGAGCATTCCCTGTGCCTTTGTCCTTGCCAGCCCCTCTGCCATGGTCTCCGCCATCGCGGCAGCTTCAAGGCTCGGCCTGCTGGTCAAAAGTGTACGTCATCTGGAGAAAGCACGGCTCACAGACACCCTCGTTTTTGACAAGACGGGAACCCTCACACTCGGGCGGCTCGAACTGGAGAGAGTGATTGTCCACGACAGCACTCTCACCGAACAAGAAGTGCGGAAACTGGCAGCCGCCCTGGAAATCCGCTCCAACCATCCCGTCGCCCAGGCCATCGCTCAGGCAGAAAAAGGCAGCCTCCTGCCGGAGATCAGCCGCTTCCAGGAGCATGCGGGACTCGGACTCGAGGGCGACTGCGATGGAGCGGCGCTGCTCATCGGCCGTGGCAAGTGGCTGGAGGAACGCGGGGTTGCTACTGCCGAATTACGCGAGCACTTCGAACGCCACAGTCTCGTCATGTTAGCCAAGAACGGCAGGCACGTCGCCACCTTCCTTCTGGCCGATCAGATTCGCCCCGAAGCGGCTGAAACCCTCGAACGTCTGAGACAGCTTGGCGTGCAGGATTTCGTCATGCTGACCGGCGACCGGAAGGAAACCGCGCTGCACATCGCCCGCCAGCTTGGCATCGGGCACATCCACGCGGAATGCCTTCCCGAGGACAAGGTGCGCCACATCCGGGAGATGAAAGCCGCCGGCCGATGTGTTCTGGTGGTCGGAGACGGACTGAATGACGCCCCCGCTCTGGCCGAGGCCGATGTGGGGGTGGCCATGGGAGCCCTGGGCAATGATGTCACAGTTCACACGGCGGACGTCGCGCTGATGTCGCACGACCTGCGCAGACTGCCCGACCTCCTGCTGCTCTCGGCCCGGACGGTAGGTGTCATCAATCAAAACCTGCTCTGCGGGTTCGGTTTCATCATCCTGGCCATCGCTTTCAGCAGCCTGGGTTTTGTGCCGCCCGTGGCAGCCGCTTTCATCCACGAGTTCAGCGCCTTTTTTGTGATCTTCAACAGCGCCAGACTGCTGCGTTTTGATGGTGATGAAAGCGTCCCAGCCCCGTCTCCATCTGCCTTGGCTGAAAGCATGACTCTCCATGAAATATCTGCCGCCAATGCCTGACAGGAAATCCCTTTGGGCAGTCCTCGGTCTCGCTGCTGCCATCGGCATGGGATTGCAACTGGCCGGACCTTCCATGATTATTGTTAGGCACCATGAGCCATACATTCCGACTAAAACAGGCTCCGGGCATATGAACCCTGCCCTTGCATCTTCCCTTCCGGCGGCAGGAGCTCCGGCAGAGGAACGCCCTTTCTGGGAGGACGCAGTCGTTCCAGATCCAGGCGGTCCCCCGTCCGTCACCACCGTGGTCCTGCCGCCATTCCCTGACCAGACGCCGCGTGACTACCAAGCCGAAGTCCTGGCCCTGGAGCTGGGCGGTGAGACGCGCAAGCTGGCCGACAGCCTGCTGCTCTGGTTTGGAAAGGATCCCGCTGCCGCAACTCAATGGCTTAACCAAACGGCCCGGTTTGAAGATCTGGGTCCCCGGCTTGGCACCTTCGCCCTTGTGATGGGGGGGCGGGATCAAATGGACACTGCTCTGGCCTGGGTGGACGCCATTCCGGGAGAAGGCGTCCGCCATGAAGCGCGCCTGCGCCTCTACGCCCAGCAAGTGCGCCAGAAAAAAGCCACGCGTGAAACCTTGCAGCAAGCAGGCTTTGGCTCCGAAGACATCGCCCTGATTCTCAGCGGTTCCCTCAATGACTGACCGCCATCAGCTCTCTTCGACGACTTCAAAGAACCCTCGGGAGGTCACAACATCCGCATAGAGATGCCTGCTCCCGTCGCCACTGGCCCGCATTTCACTTTTGTCAGCTTTGCCAAAGGGAGTCACCGCAAACAGCACCGGCTCAAACGGGCGGGTGACATCCCGCTGAAAACGGAGGCGGTACCGGTGCCCTTTTTTGACCTCAAGGGTGAGCTTCATGCGCATGCTGCCGCCCAGCTTCCGGTGAACGAAAATGGGCCTGGCATCCACCGGCAGATTCGGCAGCAAAATTTTAACTTCGCCGGCTCCATCAAACGTCACCGGAAAGGACGTGAGATCCTCCTCGGCAGGTCCGGCAAGAACATGTCCGTGGATGTCGAACTGGGAGCCGTGGCAGGGACACTCAATGCAAGCTTGGAGCTTGTCATAGGTGTTCACCGTACAGCCGTCGTGTGTGCAGGTGGAGTCGAGGGCCGTGAATGCATCGCCAGGCAGCCGGGACACCACCAGGGGAGCCTCGACCGCGCTTAACTGGACGAGAACAGAGCCCCCTTCATTTTGCAGAGCGGGGAAATCTGTCAGAGAAAGAAACAAGGCCCCAGGGCCGGTTTGCATGGCGGGAGAAACCCGTGTCAACAGCAAGCCAGACGCACCCGCACCGGCCAGAACACGGACGGAACCTACCAGCCATCCTTGAAGCCAGGTGCGGCGCAACATGCCTCCCAGCAAACACAAACGGCGGCCGCTTTCCCAGCAGAAAATTCAGACAATTCCCTCACTCTTCTCCGCCTATGGCCTCGGCCTTCACCGGAGCCGCTGCAGCCTGGGCAGACCGGGCCGCTTTTTCTTTGGCATAGGCTTCGGGAAACTTTTGCGCCAGCTGCTCATAGTAAATGGTCGCCGCCTTGTCATTCCCCTTTCCTTCATAGTAGCGGGCCAGAGCCAGCATTTCACGCATCTCAGAGGCTTTCACTTCCGCCAGGCAAAAACGGGCCTGCGCCGCTTTGTCGCTTTCGGGGAAACGGGCGATGAACCAGGACAGCGAGATGGCCGCAGCCTCGCGTTGATGCGGCCCCGTGCTGCGCATCTGCTTCCAGTCCTTGTAGGCGATGTAAGCCACCTGGTAGCCGGCATCATCCGCCAGCTCGTGTTTCGGATAGCTCTCGGCAAAATCTTCGTGAGCGGCAATGGCCTCCTTCTTCTCCC
>DASWXG010000782.1:0-10822 GCA_036405615.1 Prosthecobacter sp.
CTCCGCCAGCACTCACACCGGCGGTATCACCGTCAGCAACGGGGTGCTTCTCGTTAACAACATCAACGGCTCCGGCACGGGCCTGGGATCAGTGCTGGTGCAAAACGGGGCCACCCTGGGAGGCAACGGCAGCATTGGCAGCGCGGCATCTGCTGCGGGCATCACCATTGCCAGTGGCGGCAAGCTGCAGGTGGGCAACAGCCATGGCGGAACTTCCGGTTCCGCTTCGGATCTGGCCCTCTCCACCAGCGGCCTGGGTACCATCAACCTCACCGGCACGCTTCAGTTTGACTTGTTCACCCGCCAGCCGGGCTCCAACAGTACCGCCAACAACGACGTGATCCGCGTCACCTCCTCCACCGCAGTGGTTCTTGGCGGTGTGCTTGAGGTGCTGAACAGCACCGGTGCGAGCACCGCCTCCTGGGGCTACGGAGATTCCTGGCAGCTGTTTGACTGGAGCGGCGTCAGCCTGGGCACTCCCACCAGCGGCAGCTTTGCCAGCATGAACCTGCCTGCGCTTAATCCGGGATTGAGCTGGGACACCAGCGCCCTGTTTACCACGGGCTTCATCACCGTTACGCCGGAGCCCGGCCGTGTTCTGCTGGTGCTGGCCGGTCTCTTCAGCCTTGCTTGGGGCCGCCGTCGCCGGGTGGGTTGAGCCCCTCCCACACTCTCTTTTTCTGCGGACGCAGGCGGCTGGGACCTCCCCGCTGCCTGCGGAAGATGTCAAAGACCATGTCGGAGCCGTCCGCCTTCATCTGGTGGACCATCTTCAGGAGCGTTCCCAGACGGCCCTTGGGGAATCCGGCCTTGTTGGCAAACCATCCCAGATATTCTGCCGGGATGTCATAGATCGGGATGCCGTAGGGCGGATGATTCTGGGGGCCGTACTTGCCAAAAGGCATGAAAGTGCGGCCGATCTCTTCAAGATCGCGCTGCATCTGGGCGGCCAGGTCATCCATAAGGCAGTGTCCGGTTTGCGGCTGGAGTGTCCAGCGGAAATGCCTCTCGGCGGGCTGCTGCCGGGCTTCCCAGGAATCGTCCTTGAGAAAAGCCGGTTTGGGGGCGAAGAAAGGCGCCCCCTTTTCCCTGCCATGTCCGAAGTTGCCGCCAAAGCCCCCCACGAAGTCAGCCGCCGCCGCACCTTCGCGATCATTTCCCACCCGGATGCCGGTAAGACGACGCTGACGGAAAAGCTGCTTCTTTACGGTGGCGCAGTTCAGCTGGCGGGCAGTGTGACCGCGCGCAAGAACCAGCGCGCCACCACCTCTGACTGGATGGAACTGGAAAAGCAGCGTGGCATTTCCGTGTCCTCCACCGTGCTTCAGTTTGAATACAAAGACTGTGTGGTGAACCTCCTGGACACCCCCGGTCACAAAGACTTTTCTGAAGATACCTACCGCGTGCTCACCGCCGTGGATGCTGCTGTCATGGTGATCGATGCGGGTAAGGGGATCGAGAGCCAGACGCTGAAGCTTTTCGAAGTCTGCCGCCGCCGCGGTGTGCCCATTTTCACCTTCATGAACAAGCTGGACCGGCCCGCCCGGCCGCCGCTGGAGCTGCTGGACGAACTGGAGCGTGTGCTCGGCATTGCCGCCTGTCCCATGAACTGGCCGCTGGGCGACGGGGTGGATTTCAAAGGCGTATTCGACCGCCAGTCCAACCAGGTCCATCTTTTCGAGCGTACCGTCGGCGGCATGTTCCGCGCCCCGGTGAATGTGAAAGGCATCGAGGATGACAGCGTGCGCGATGCCCTGCCTCCCCTCGTTTATCAGCGCGTGTGCGATGAACTGGATCTTCTCGAAGGCGGTGGAACGCCGTTTTCGTTCGACCAGATCCGCCGCGGCCAGCTGACACCGGTTTTCTACGGCAGTGCGATGAACAACTTCGGCGTCCAGATGATGCTGGACAAATTCCTGGAACTCGCGCCGCCGCCTGCCCCGCGCATGTCGGGCGAGGAGTTTGTGGAACCCACCAGTCCTGATTTTAGCGGGTTCGTTTTCAAGATTCAGGCCAACATGAATCCCAAGCATCGCGACCGTGTGGCGTTCATCCGCATTGTCTCCGGATGCTTTCAGCGCGACATGAGCGCGACCAACATCCGCACTGGTGCCCGCATGCGCCTGGGGAATTCCCAGCGGCTGTTTGCGCAGGAGCGCGAGACGGTCAATGAAGCCTGGGCTGGCGATGTCGTCGGCCTCGTGGGCAACTACGACCTGCGCATCGGTGACACCCTCTCTGAAGACGGCAAAGTGCGCTTCGATGAGATGCCGACCTTCCCGCCGGAGTGTTTTGCGTACCTCCACAACGAAAACACTTCGAAGTTCAAACGCTTCCGTGAAGGTCTGGACCAGCTTCTCAAGGAAGGCGTGGCGCAGCCTTTCGAGCTTCCGGACGCCGCCGTTCGCATCCCGCTGCTGGGAGCGGTGGGCCCTCTCCAGTTCGACGTGTTGAAATACCGTCTTGAGAGCGAATACAACGCCGAGGTGCGCCTGGAGTTCGCCCCATGGACCATCGTTCGCTGGCTGAAGGAAAAAAATCCGGCGGATGTGCCCAAGCCTGTACGCGGCCAGGTGGGCCCCCCGCGGCCCAGCCTCGTGGCTTCCTATGACACGACGCTGGCGCAGGACGCCTTCGGCAACTGGGTGGCGCTGTTTGGTGACAAGATCAGCCTTGGTTATTTCGAGTCCAAGAACGGCGAGAAGTTCGAGGTCAGCCCTTTCCCGATGGCATAAGGGCAGGGCAGATCAGGATTCTCACGGTCGTGCTTTCCAAGCAGGCGGTCATCGGCCATGCTCGCGGCCGTTATGCGTCTGCTGCTGCTTCTCTGTACGTCTTTCCTGGCCCTGGCTGTTCCGTCCTTTGCCGAGTCGGTTGACCTGGGATCCCACGGTCAGCTCAAGCTCCAAGTCCCTGAAGGCTGGGATTTGCAGAGTCAAAAGGTAGGGGACATTGGCGCAAACCTTACGCTCCGACCCAAATCTGAGGTGAATGCCGCTTGCAAGGTGACGATCGCCTTCATCGAACAGGCCGAAGGGGTGAGTGCTGAGGATCAGGAAAAGCGCTTCGTGCAGGTCACGACCGGATTTGCCAAGGGGTCGGTGGAGCAGAAAACGGAAGTCCAGAGGCTCCGGCTCAAGTCAGGTTTCGGTTTCTATGCTTGTTTTACCGATCCGGCCCTTGTGGGCAAACCCTCTGAACCGCGCAACTACAAGGTGATGGCTCCTGGCATGATTGTGCTCTCCAAAGAGGTCTTGCTGTCCGTTACCCTTTTTACAGATGACAAAGCCAGCAAGGAGTTAGCGGACTTGGTCAAAATGCTGGAGTCGGTGGTCCTGGAGAACACTCTGTGAAATCCGCTTTCAGCCCTTTTGGTGCATCTCTTTGACTCCCGCCCGTATAAAGACGAAGATTCTCATGAATAAGGCGTTTCCTGCGCCCGTCTTAGCCTCTGCCAATTCCTGAAACATGCCCGCCTCCACTGCGCCTGATCCTGGCGAAGTCCCGGACAACGACCTGGTCAAGCGCTGCCAGGCGGGCGACACGCGCGCGTTTGACGTGCTCGTGAACCGTTACCGGGGGAGGGTGTACGCCATGACTTACCACATGATCCAGAACGAAGCCGAGGCCTGGGACCTCGCGCAAGAGGCCTTTATCAAGGCCTGGCGCGCGTTGCCCCGCTTCAAGCTGGATTCCAGTTTCTACACCTGGCTCTACCGCATCGCCCACAACGTCGCCTACGACTATCTGCGGAAGAAAAAGATCCAGGGCGATGGCGAGTTTGACGACTCCCGCACCGAGCACAAGGCTGCAGCGGGGGCGGAAACCGTGCCTCATGGCGATGCCGCACCCGACACGGTGCTCAAAAATGCCGAACTGGGAGAGCGCATCCGCGCTGCCATTGCCCAGCTCAGCCCGGACCACCGGCAGGTCATTCTGCTGCGTGAGGTGGAAGGGTTGCAATACGAGGAAATCGCCGCCCTCATCCCTTGCTCCCTGGGCACGGTGATGAGCCGTCTCTTTTACGCCCGAAAAAAACTCCAGGAACTGCTGAAGGACACTTATGAAAACGCCACCTGAAGACCACGACCTGATCCGTTGGCTGGACGGGGAAATGAACGCCGCTGAAAGCGAGCGTTTCGCCGCCCGGTTGGAGTCTGACGCCGAATTGAAGGCCGAGGCTGCCCAGATGCAGCGGCTGACGGCGGACTTGCGCGCCAGCCTGCCGCGCGAGATGCCGGTGCCGTATGGAGATTTCTTCAATTCCCAGATCCAGATGCGCATCTCCCAGGTGGAGGAGCCTGAGCCGGCTGTGGCCGGGGAGCGCCGCAGCTGGCTGGACTGGTTTCGCCTGCCGGGTTTCGCGACCGCCGGTGCGGTGGCAGCCGCTGCCGTTGTCGCAGCCGTGATGATCCTGCAGCAGTCTCCGACGGCGTCCAGCCAGGTGCTCAGCAGCTATGCACCGAGCCAGAGTGTGCAGGTAAATGCCTTCCATTCATCCGATGCCCAGGCCACCGTCCTGCTGTTGAACGGGCTGGAAGAACTGCCTGCTGACCGCAAGATCGTTGGTTACCACATTGAGCGCAGCGAAACGGATGCCCAGGTGGCTGCCACGACTCTCTACGGAGATACCGGTGAAGTGGTGCTGGTGGTGACTAAAGACGCCCGCAATCAGCCGCGCCTGCTGGCTGCCGCCAACCCTCGCGGATGAGAATTCTGTCCTTCATCACGTCTTTCCTGGCGTTGTCCTGCCTGATGGCCCTGCCTGCCATGGGGCAGGGGGGGCCGCCGTCTCCGGCGGTGCAGCCTTTGCCTGTGGCCAAACCGGCGACGGACGGGAAAGTCTGGGGGGCGCTCATTTTCGCCTCCAATGACAAGCCTGCCGGAGGCAGCAATGAAAAGCCACCCGCCAGCCTGGCAGACCTCCCCAAGCGCCTGGGCAAGGTCTTCCCGTACGAGCATTACGAGATCCTGGGTCAGCATCTCCAGGACGTGTTTCGTGAGTATGAATCCTGGGTGGTTCCATCCAAGGACCTTTTCCTGAAAGTAGACTCCAAAGGCCCTGCTGAGGGCGGCGGTGTCAATTTGCACCTTCAGTTCTGGCGAGACCAGCAGGTGCTGGTGAAGACCGATGCGGTACTCCGTTCCGGGAGTCCCCTGTTCATCGGCGGGCCAAAATGGCGGGACGGCCAGCTCATCTTTGTACTGGTGCTTCAGTAACGGTGGAAGCAGATTCTGCGGCAAAGCCGCAGGCAGGAATCATCCGGAAAAGAGATCCGGACCGGGCGGGATTGCTGAGCCACCGTAAAGAACGCCGAACAACCAAATATGCCAGGGTGGGTGGCTTATGGCCTCCAATCAGGCCAAAAGAGGCAACAAAGCCCGCAAAAATGGCAGCTTCGTCTCAAGGATTTCGAGAAAATAAATGAAACCTTTATGTGTCAATAAGTGCATCAAGGGCATCATTTTAGAGGATAAAGGTTGAACGATGAGCGTTAATTGGCGTCCTAACTGGCCCTTGTTTTCGAGGCCTCGACATAACCCCCCTTCAAAAACCATGGCAAACATCAATCCGCTCTCTCCTAAAACCGTCCCTCGCGACCTGACTTCCGGTCTGGTTGTCTTTCTGGTCGCGCTTCCTCTCTGCTTGGGGGTGGCGCTTGCGTCCAATGCACCCCTTTTCTCCGGCATCCTTGCGGGCATCGTGGGCGGTATTCTGGTCGGCTTCCTTAGCGGTTCGCATACGAGTGTGAGCGGCCCGGCTGCCGGTCTGACCGCTGTGGTCGCGGCGCAGATCGCCTCCCTCGGGTCCTTTGATGCCTTTCTGGTGGCTGTGGTGCTGGCGGGTGTCATGCAGATCATCCTGGGCGTGTGCCGGGCGGGGTTCATCGCTGCCTTCTTCCCTTCGAGCGTCATCAAGGGATTGCTCGCAGCGATTGGCGTCATCCTCATTTTGAAGCAGATCCCGCACGTCATCGGCCATGACGCCGACCCCATGGGGGACAAGTCCTTCTTGCAGCCGGACAATGAAAACACCTTCACGGAACTGGCCAAGGCCTGGTTCGACATCCAGCCCGGTGCGGCTCTTGTCGGGGTTCTTTCCATCCTGCTGCTGATCGTCTGGGACAGGGTTAAGTTCCTGAAAAAATCGCCGATTCCTGCACCTCTCGCCGTCGTGCTGTTTGGTGTGGTGGGCGCAGTGATCCTGCAGCGTATGGGGGCCTACTGGGCCATCGGTTCCTCTCACCTGGTGCAGGTGCCTGTCTCCAACAGCCCGCAGGAGTTTCTGGGTTTCCTGACCTACCCTGACTTCGGCGTGCTCGGCAATCCGAAGGTGTACATCGCAGCTGTCACCATCGCCATTGTGGCCTCGCTGGAAACCCTTCTGAACCTTGAAGCCGTGGACAAGCTGGACCCTGAGCAGCGCAGCAGCCCGCCTAACCGCGAGCTTCTGGCACAGGGCGTCGGCAACGTCGCGGTCGGCCTCATTGGCGGTCTGCCAATGACGAGCGTCATCGTCCGCAGTTCGGTCAACATCAACGCTGGCGTGAAAACCAAGCTCAGTGCTATCTGGCACGGCGTTCTTCTGCTCGGCTGTGTGATGCTGGTGCCGAACTGGCTGAACATGATCCCGCTGTCCGCCCTGGCGGCCATCTTGCTCATGACCGGTCTTAAGCTGGCCAGCCCGAAACTGCTCAAGCAGATGTGGAACGAGGGCAAAACCCAGTTCCTCCCCTTCATCATCACGGTGGTGGCCATCGTGCTGACAGACCTTCTGGTGGGTATTCTCATCGGTCTGGCCGTGTCCATCGGCTTCATTCTTCACAGCAACGTCCGCCGTCCGCTGAAGAAGGTCATGGAAAAGCACGCCACAGGCGACGAAGTGCTGCGTATCGAACTGGCCAACCAGGTCAGTTTCTTCAACCGCGCTTCGCTGGATGAAACTCTGCGCAGCGTGCCCCGCAACGGTCACGTGCTCATTGACGCCCGCAACACGGACTACATTGATCCGGACATTCTCGATCTGATCACCGACTTCAAGAACACCACCGCAGGTGCTCATGGCGTGGAGATGAGCCTCATTGGCTTCAAGGACAAGTACCCGGCGCTTGAAGACCGTATCCAGTATGTGGACTTCAGCAGCCGTGAAGTTCAGGATTCCCTCACCCCGCAGCGTGTGCTGGAGATCTTCCAGGAAGGCAATGAGCGCTTCCGCAACGGCAACCGTCTGACCCGCGACCTGGGCCGCCAGGTGGATGCCACGGCCGCAGGCCAGTTCCCCATGGGCGTCGTGCTGACTTGCATTGACTCCCGCACCCCTTCGGAATTGATCTTTGACCTCGGTCTCGGTGACATCTTCAGTGTCCGTATCGCCGGTAACATCGCCCGGGACAAGGTGCTGGGCAGCATGGAGTACAGCTGCGCGGTCGCCGGTGCCAAACTCATCTTGGTGATGGGCCACACCTCTTGCGGTGCGGTGAACGCCGCCGTGGATCTCATCTGCAGCAACAAGACGGCTGCTGAAGCCACCGGCTGTGTGAACCTGGACAGCCTGATCACCGAGATCCAGCAGTCCGTGGACCTGAGCACCTGCAAGAAACCTGGGGAGTGGGCTACTGGCGAAAAAGCCGCCTATTCCAACGAGGTTTCCCGCCGCAACGTCCTGCGCACCATGCGCATGATCCGTGAGCGCAGCTCCACTCTGGACGGTCTGGTCAGGGAAGGAAGAATTGCCATCGTAGGCGCGCTTTATGACGTGTCTACCGGTCAGGTTTCCTTCTTCCAGACGCCAGATTCCAGCCCAAATCCTCTGCCCATCGCCATGACGGCGCTGGTGTAAGACGGCCCGGGCTGGGCTTGATATAGCGTATGTCGTGTTGGCGGACGCGGAGGGGAAACCCTCCGCGTCTTTTTTATATTCCAGACGAAAATCCCGAAGCCCCGCCGGCCCTGATGTCTCTTTGGCAGAGGGGCACTCTTGTCACTTCTGCGGCCCGCGTTCGCTATGCAGGCCGAAGATCTGGCGGAAGGAGGCCAGCATGTCGCCCACCTTGCCCCAATAAGGACGGCGCGGGCGGATGACCGTCACATCATGCTGTGGGAAATGCTTTTGCAGGGCACCGCTGGGGTGGACCAGGATACGGTTCCCGCAAAACTCCAGGAGGGGGATGTCCGCAGCGCTGTCGCTGTAGGCCCAGCAGTGAAAACGCTGTTCGTCGGTGAGGGCGGCGACGCCCGGGACAGCGGCTTTCATGGCGGCGATCTTGGCCTCCCGCTTGTTGTTGGAGCCGATGAGGGGCGGCCTCAGCGGGACGAAATTGCCGATGTGAAACTGGGTGGAGACACAGTGGTCAAAGTCGAGCACGGCGGCGATTTCATCGGCGTAGAAACTGGGGCTGGCAGTGTTCAGCACCAGTTTCCGGCCCTGATGCCGGTGACGGAGGATCTCGGCGCGGAGTTCGGGGTAAATCCAGGTGTCTACGCAGTCGTGGGCGAAGTCTCGCGCCAGCCGGCGCAGATGCGCCCGTTTCATGCCCCAGAGGTAGGAAAGGAAGGCACGTTTGGCCGTGGAGGTCTTCACCACACCCACGGCCCGCCCCAGCGCAAAAGGGAAAAACCACGCGTGCAACACCACCCGCCAGGGATGCCGGTGCAGGACGTAGTTGCAGAACAGCGTCTGCGTGTCGAACGGCAGCAAGGTGTGGTCGAGGTCGAAAAAGGCGTAACGCATCGCGGGAGAGGCTGAACGGCGCAGGCGGTGTGAATCAATCTGGCCGGGCTTCTTTTAGTGCAGCTCGGCGGGAAGATGATCGGCCAGCTTTTTGATGTTTTCTGCATGAGCCCGGGTGGTGACCAGAAGTGCATCACCCGCAGAAACCACAATGAGATCCTGCACTCCCAAAAGAGCCACATGCTGGCCGGTCTGGGAGAAAACCAGATTCCCTGCCGCATCGATCTGGGACACCGGGCAGTTAAACTGGTTGCCGTCATCATCCTTGTTCAGGTAACGGCCCACGGAGGTCCAGTTGCCGACGTCGTCCCAGTCAAACGTGGCTTCAATGTTGAGCACGCGGGAGGCCCGTTCCATGAGCGCGTAGTCAATGGAGAGCTTGGGCAGGGTGGAAAACTGGCGCTGGACCGTGGCGCAAAAATCCTGCGAGCCGCGGAGTTCCGAAACAAAGTCGGCCAGGGCCGGGCAGTGGCGGGTCAGCTCGCTGAAAATGGCAGGAATGGTCCAGATGAACATTCCCGCATTCCAGGCGAAATTGCCGTGGGAGATGAAGTGTTCGGCAAGGTCGGGATTGGGCTTCTCCCGGAATCTGGCGACTTCATAGACAGCGACATCGTTGACCCCGAGAATTGAGGCACGGCGGCCGCGTTCCACATACCCGTAGCTGGGGCAGGCCCAGGTGGGTTTGATGCCGACGGTCACCAGGCTGTTGGCTGCCTCGGCGGCGACGGCTGCATTCACCAGCACCTTTTGAAACTCGGCCACATCGCGGATGAGATGGTCGGCGGGCAGCACCATCATGGTGGCTCCCGGGTCCCGTGCGACGACCCAGCCGACGCCCAGCGCAATGGCGGGCGCGGTGTCACGCTTTTCGGGTTCGGCGATGATGTTTTCTGCGGGCAGGCCGGGAAGAAGCTCGCGCACGGCGGCTTCCTGCTGGCGGTTGGTGAGAACCAGGATGTTTTCGTTGGGGATGACGCCCTCCAGCCGGTCCACAGTCATTTCCAGCAGGGTCTTGCCGCCAAAGAGCTTCAGCAGCTGTTTGGGGCGGGCGTCCCGGCTGACAGGCCAAAACCGCTGGCCGCTGCCTCCGGCTAGAATGAGAGCGTATCGTGAGGGTGATGCGGGCTGGCTCATGGGGCGGACGATGATGGCCCAATCGAGAGAGGGAGCAAATTCCACTTTGGAGAATCTGCTTGGGTGCTATCTTGTCCATGTTATGCCACCTGAATCCACTGCCGAAAGCCGCTACGAGACTTATGCCAGCATGATCGCCCCTGCCGCCGCCGGATGCGCATTGGGCATCCTCTTTGGCCGTGGCATGTCGCGCAGTACCTCCAACATCGTTTCGCTGTCCCTCCTGGCCGCCGGTGCCGCCATTGCCGCCCCGCTGATCGGCGACATCGTCCAGCGCACTGCCAACCGGCCCACCTCGGCACGCGGCAGCCGTCGCCGCCTGGAAGGCATCCGCAACGGGGCCCTGCCGGATGAAAACTTGAAGGAGTTCTTTGTGGACACCCCGGCACTGTGACCCCTTGAAGGCTGGAGAACAGCCCGCTTTCCTCTTCCTGAACAGCAGCTTTCCTAGCGGAGAGCTGCTGTTTGTTTGGGTGGAGAGGACTAGGGCTCGGGCCGGGTGTCGAGCAAGCTGTAGTCAAAAACTCCCAAGAGGCTGCCTTCACTGACATCGTGGCATTCGAGGCAGCTTTTTTCGGCCCATAGCGGAGCCAGCACATGGACTTTCCAGGCCTGTTCCGGATCTGCAGAGGTCAGTTTGACGTAGGGCACCTCCCGCGTCCGGAGCGTGGCGACAGCGGCCGATTCTTCTCCGGTCAGCGGCCGGGTGGGTGAAGTGGGCAGCTTGCTTTTGCGAGAAGGGGAGCAAAAATACCGGTCACCTTTTTCAGGGGTCAGACCGATGAGATGGATGTCTTCGCTGTGATAGGTGCCACCCTCCAGATTGATGTAGAGTTCATTCCACAATCTGGCGGGCCGGAACCGGCTGATGCCGAAGCCCTCGTTCTCAACAAAGGTCACAATGGCCCGTTGATGAGCCTCCAAAAACGGAGCGTTGCCTCGCGGGCCGGTATA
>DASWXG010000783.1:0-5711 GCA_036405615.1 Prosthecobacter sp.
AAGTAAGGGTGACCAGGGAAGTTCCGTTCACTGGCGTATCCGGAATCTCCACCGCAGCAGGCTCCACGGTCAGGACCGGGGCCGATGTCACACTCAGTGACACTGGCACTTCCAGCACCCGTACGTCAGGAGCATTGGTCCGGATCCGGACTTTCCCCCGGGAGATTCCTGCGGCCAGGACGCCCGCATCCAGCCTCACCCGCAGGCTGCTTTGGCCCAGGCTGGCGGCCTGTCCGCTCCCGTCAAGAATCTGCAGCCATCCCGCATCCACATCATGAACCACCCGGGACAAAAACCTCTCCATGATCTGTTCAGCAAGCCCTTCAGTCAGCGGCTCTCCCGTGGCTGAACCAAACACCAGGGCATACAAAGGTGTGTCGGCGGGAAGACCGGTCACTTCATGGTCATCCAGGCCCGCGTCACTCGCATAGCTGTGCCCTAGAGATGCGCTGTCCGGGAGAATAACCAAATGATTGACCGAAGGTTTCCCTGCCGCGCCCGGCACCGATTTCCAGAATCCGGCATAGCCCTGGCGGCGGATGACGCCGCCTTGAACAGAAGCTGAGGCCCCCGTTGTTCCCAAATGACCTCGGAAACGAAAGACGGACACATCGCTCAGCCTGGCTCCCAGAACGAAGAGGCCTGGAAGCTTGCGCGTGAAGTAGCGGCTGTCAGCCCCCAGGCTGGCGCTGCTGCCCAGCGCACCGTCGAGGTAGCCGACAGGCAAACCGTTGTTCAGGTTCGTCGAAATCAGATTGCCGGTGTCATACATGTCGGCCCCGCCATTCACGATGCTGAAACCAGCCTGACCTTCCGCCAACGCATGCAGGTGCGGCACCAGGGCGGTGATCGAGGCATGCCTTTCGTCCAGCCGCTGCAACACCTGTTGCAAGCTGCCGCCACTTTCAGGTGATCCGACATCTGCGGTGGATTCGGCAGTCCACTCCAGCGCGGCTCCGCCCGGATTCGAAAGCGTCAGCTCCACGTCTTTGCTGCGGGTGGGATACAAGGTTTCAGCAATGCTCCCCGGCAACACTTCAGCGGCAGGCGGCTCCACCACCTGGGCGTTGACGGGTACCTTGAGAGTGCCATTCACCCGGCTGCTGCTCTTGACTGTGACCGTCCCCGCATAAGCCTGCTTTTTAACCGGCTGAAAATCTGCGCCCACCTGCAAGCTCTGGCCCGGGGCCAAAAGGACTGGCCCTTTCCATCGAGACACCCACTCGGCCTTGTTGGACGTGACTGTTTTTACTTCCACGTCCGTGTTTCCCACGTTCTTCAACGAGAAGCCCGCCTCTGCAGGCTGACGTGCCCAGACTTCCCCCAGTTGAACCGGAGAGGGTTCTGCACGCAGCACCCCCTGGCTGGCCACTTTGATGACAACAGGAATCACCAACCGGGGACGGGCGGGATCGTTCGAAATGATTTCCACCGAAGCCTGGTGACTCTTGGCAACGAGTTGATCCGTGGTGAAAGTCAGAGGCAGCGACACCTTGCCTGCTGCAGCCAGAGAGCTGCTTTCGGCGCCTGCCGTCAGCCAAGCCGCAGCCTCTCCCACGACCCGGGCAGTCCAGTCCAGCCGCTCCGTCCCTGCATTGCTGATCTGCAGCATCCTTGTCAGCGGCACTCCTGGATTGGCCGTCAGAGTGAGGCTGGAGGGAGTCACCTTCAAAGTCGGAGGCCGCGCCCCTTCCCCGCTGACGGGTACCTTCACAAATCCGCCCGGAACATTGGCCGCAAAGACCAGGAACGAATTGAGCACACCTGGCTTGGAGGGGGCAAACCGGACATCCATCTCTACCACTCCTCCGGGTGGAAGTGTCAGCGGCAGCTTGATTGAGGGAGTGAAGGCGGCGGCCAACCCCTTGGCCGCAAAGAGGCTCAGGTTGGCATCTCCCGTGTTTTGCAGCCGCAAACGTTTCGTCTGTTTCTGCCCAACATACGTTTTGTCAAAATTCACAGCCTCGGCTTCTGCTACGGGCGCAGCCGAAGTGAGAAGATACAGCGGGCACGACAGTTGAGGGCGATCAGGGTCATCCGTCGCAACCGTTAACAAGCCTGCGAAAACGCCGGGCCAATGGACCCCTGCCGCAAAGCGGACCGTGACCTTGCCGCTCTTGCCAGGTGCAAGCTTCAAAACCGGCTCGCCTTCGATGCTCATGCAGCCCGCCGGCGAATTGCCCAAGAAAATTTCAGCGCGGGCTTTCAGCGGTCCTTTGCCGGTATTTTTCACGATGAAAACCCGGGTGGCCACCTGGCCCTGTGCCAGCTTTACCTCGATCCGCGCTGGCGTAACACCAACGACCGGAGCCGCCACATGACTGCCCGTCACCGGCAAAGTCACACGAGGGAAGCGGGGATCATTGGTTTCCAGATGCACTTCTGCAGAGTGAGCCCCCAGCGGTGCAGATGGCACAAAGGCGACCTTCAAAGCCCCCTCTCCGCCAGCCCTAACCACAACCCTGGCGGGGGAAACCGTGAACGCCCCAGCTGGAGAGACACTGGCCTGAACCACCAGATCCTCTGTACCTTCATTGCCGAAGGTCACCTCCTTGGCAGCGGGAGTGCGTTCGATCACTTCCCCAAACTCCAACGTGGAAGTGCCGGGCGTGAAGGCTGGCACCTCACGGACGTTCATCCTCACAGGAACAATTGCTGCCGGGGCGTCCGGAACGTTGGACTCCAGGATCAATTCGGCGTCATGACGTACCCCCGCCACGGAACGGCCGTCCAAGGTCAAAGCCAGCACCGTTTCCTGGCCTGAAACCAGGGTGCCTGTCAGCGGAGATGCAGACAGCCACTCAGGACCGGCCACCAGTCCGTCCACAATCTGGTTTGCAAAACGGCGTCCATCCCCGATGACAAAATTGGAGGCGTGGCTAGCCTCATTGCCGACCACAACAATCACTCCACGCTCCAAACGCGACACGGCCGCATAGACCTTGCCTCCCGCTTCCCTAACCAAAGGTTGGGCAGGTGTCATCACATCCAGTGTCCAGCCTGCGGCCAGCACATTCATGGAAGCAAGGCCTGCGGTGACCGGGTGTGACAGGAAATCTGTCAGCACAAGATCCCGAAACGTAGCTGTCGCCACAGGCGTGACTCCGGTATCCTGGAGCAGAACCAGCGCATTCCCGACCGACTCGGGATTGTCCGCCTCGCAAAGCAAACCGGCTCCTGCACGTATCGCCGCACGCAAAACTTCCAGTTCCGCAGCACTTAGCACAGAGAGCATGTCGTCCAGCAAGATGACGTCCAACCCCTCCAACCCCGCCGCCGTCAAAGGCAGCTTTAAGGTGGTCACGCTTGCTCCCCGATCCCGCAGATCGCCGAGAAACACAGACCTGTCCAAGGTGGTTGAAACAGCCCCCACGGCAATGCCTTCCAGATTGCTGGGTGTAAAACTGGCGGCAGGAATCACGCCCTCCGTCAGTCTCCTGGTGTTCTCTCCAGCATCTGGAACTTCCCCCGTCACCGTTTTCACCGCCAGGACACGCCTGCCGCCGTTCTCCTGAAGCGGAGGCACTGAGCGCAGCCGGAGTCTCCATTCCAGAGGCAGGCTCCCCTTGTTGGCCAGACGCACCTCCTGCACTTGCTGCTCCCCACGCAGCACCTCCGCGCTGATGGCGGAGGGAGCCAGTTCAACCACGGGCCGGCCAAGGATAAAGTTAAGGCCCTCTGCGCCAGGCGGAGCCATCACGCTGGCGGTGGTGCTTGGCATGTAACCGGAAGCTTTTGCACTGACCTGATAGTTGCCGTCAGTAACAGTCACCTCATAACTGCCATCCGCTGCGGTAGACGCTGTCGTCACGCCGGGTCCGTGAAGAACCACTGTGGCACCGGCCAGACCTGCGCCGCTTTGCATGTCCGTCACCCGTCCGCTCACCTTGCTGGACGTGTAGAGGCGCAGGTCGAACGGCTGAACCAGAAGTTGCGTGGGAGATCCATAGGTCAGCGTGATGCTCATCGGCACCACATAAGGAGTGACCACGCCTTCATCAGCCTGCACCACAAAATAGAGATCACCCGCCGCACTCTGGCCCGGGGTGAGGGTACCTGCATCCACCTCCGCCTTCTCGAGGGTCAACCGGGTTTCAGTTCCGGCGCTGCTGACAAGCCGGGCCATAACGTTGGTGGCTGTTTGCGTCCCACGATTTCGAAGATTCAGCCGCAAGGCCAGTTTCTCCCCCGGGTTAGGAATGCCATCCCCATTTCCGCCACTGAGTTCCTCCACGGCGGTCACTGTTAACAAGGGATAAGCTCCGGCTGCGCTTTCGAGGAGCCGATGAGCATTCAGGCGGGCTCCCGTGACGCAGTAATCCTGAAGTGCCGGGACAACGTCGGCTGTCTCCATGAGCTTCCGTTTCAAATCGGCGGCCCGAAGAAGAGGCGCTATGCTTTTAGCCAAGGCCAAAGCCCCCGTGACATGGGGAGTCGCCATCGAAGTGCCGCTCATGTACCCGTACCGGCCACCAGGCAAAGTGCTCAGGATGCTGGAACCGGGAGCGGCCAGGTCCACCAGCGTCTTGCCATAGTTCGAAAAGTCCGAACGCTGGTCATTCGCCGCAGTGGAAGCCACGGAGATGAGGTTATCGATGCTGTAGTTCGAGGGAAAATGCGGAAACAGCTCATTGTCTGTTCCGTCGTTTCCAGCGGCCGCAATGAAGAGGATATCCTGCTCGCCAGAACTGCGGATGGCGTCTTCCAGCAGCACGCTCTCGTCTCCTCCGCCCCACGAGTTGGACGTGATATCCACGCCCAGTGAAGTCGCATAGTGGACTGACTCGATTGCATCCGAAGTGCTTCCGCCGTCCGGCCCCAGGAAGCGAATGGCCACGAGAGAAACCTGCCAGCACACACCGGCAACACCGGCACGGTTGTTGCCCGCAGCGCCGATCGTTCCCGCGCAATGCGTTCCATGGCCCTCATCATCCTGGGGAATGGCATCGCCCGAGAAAAAATCCCAACCATGGACATCATCGACAAAACCATTGCCGTCATCATCCACTCCATTGCCGGGAATCTCGCCGGGATTGCTCCAGATGTTAGAAGCCAGATCCGGATGCGCTGTGTCCACGCCTGAATCAATCACCGCGACTCGTACTTCCCGTGAACCTGTCGCGATGTTCCACGCCTCTGGAGCATCAATGTCAGCATCAGCAACGCCCCCGGTCTGGCCTGTGTTGTGCATGCCCCACAAGCTGCCGAAGCTGCTGTCATCCGGCGTCAAAGTTGGAAACACCAGCCAGTCTTTTTCAGCCGTCACGAGCTTGCTTTCAGAAGGATAGTCGAGCCGGAAAGCCGCCATCACCTTTTCAGCCGCATCCAACGAATCTTCAGGAATGGCCACAAGAAAGACTGGAGTCGTGCGCAAGGCATGACGGAGATAATAGCCTTTGCTCGCCGCCCACTTTTCCACCTGCTGAACTGAAACAGTCGGCGGAAATTTGACCATGGCGTGATCGGCGACTGAAAACAGACGGCGTATGACTTTCCCCTGCCCGTCCAGCCAGCGGTCTTCACGAATGAGAGGGTATTTAAAATTCGTCCTCCAGAGTTTTTCCTCACGCCCGGCGACCTCCGAACGCTGTTCCAGCAAAACCGCCTTCTCGAGCAATCGCTTGATGCTCGGGTTTTCATTCAGCAGGCTCCGTTGAGCAGGAGCCGCTTTTGGGCCGGTTGGAGGCCGTGAAGCAGATGCTTGGCCCTGG
>DASWXG010000784.1:0-2126 GCA_036405615.1 Prosthecobacter sp.
GGGTGCGTTCATCGCCGGGCTTGCGGTCAGCGAATCCATTTTTAAGCACCGCATCCTGGCGGACATTATGCCGATCAAAGATCTGTTCCTGACGCTCTTTTTCGTTTCGGTGGGCCTGATGGTGGACCTTGAAGTCGCCGCCGTTTACTGGAAATCCATCCTGCTGATGACGGTGCTGGTCATGCTGGTCAAAGCCGGGCTGGTAACCCTTGTCGCCCGCACCTTGGGGCTGGTGCATCGGCAGGCCCTCATGGCGGGCATCGGCCTGTGCAGCGCCGGTGAGTTTTCCCTGGTGCTGTTGCAGAAGGCCGGTCAGGCCAATCTGTGGGACGCCGGTCTTCAGCAGACCTTCATCGCCAGCGCTGCCCTCAGCATGGGCCTGCTTCCAGGCCTGATGAGAGCCGGAGAACCGCTGGGAGCCCGTCTTGAAAAAATGGGCTGGGGCAGGAAGAAACCAGCCCTGCCAGATTCCGCGCCGATGCGCCAGAAAATGAGCGCCATGATGGATCACGCCATCATTTGCGGTTACGGCCCCGTGGGGCAGCAGCTCAACAAGTCTCTTCAGGAAGACGGAGTGCAAACCCTGATCGTGGAGTTGAACGCTGAAACCGTCCAGCAGTTGAAGCGGCAAGGACAGGCTGTTTTGTTCGCCGATGCCGCGCATGCGGAAACGTGGGAACTCACACGGCTGGCGCATGCCCGCCTCGTGGCCTTCACGTTTCCGGATGCGACATTGACCCTGGAGGCGCTGGCTCTGATCCGTGAACACCGGAAGGATATTCCTGTGCTGGCCAGGGCGAGGTTCGCTTCAGACGTGGAGCGCCTGAAGCGCTTTGGCGCCTCGGTGGTGATCAATGATGAGATCGAAGCCGCCCGGGCTGTTGTCGAGCAGGGGCGGGTTCTCTAAACCGTCATCAGCCGGTCAGTAGTAGTAATAGCGACCTTGTCGGTAACCCCGGTTGTGGTAGTAGCGGCCATCATTGTAGTAGCGCCCGCGGCCATTGTAGTAGTTCCGGCGGTCTTGGGAGTCACCGACGGCATTGCCGGCCACAGCCCCAAGGCCTGCGCCGATGGCTGCGCCTTCGAGTCCGCGGCCGCTCTGGTTGCCGATGATGCCGCCAACTGCCGCGCCGCCCAGGGCGCCGACCACTGTGCCGGTCTGTGCATTTGGACCTGTTGCGCAAGAAGCCAGGGAGGAGATCGCAATGAAAGTAAGCAGGATGCGTTTCATAAGATTCAAGGGTTGAGGTTTTGAGGTGATGGGGAACCACCCCGTCCTTCTCTTCAGGGCATGTCTTGTGCCAAACACGCTTTCCCAGGAAACGCGGGAAAAATCCTCCAGCTTTATGTGCGTTTTGCACAGCCCAGCTCCTGAAATCCTTTGCCGAATGCATGAGTCAAAAAGTGCCAAGAATTGTAACTTTTGAATACCTTCAGCTTCCCGGCAGTCTTCCCTTTATGCCCCTTTTCGACCGGGGTCAGACAACCATGAAACCTCTCCTCCACCTCCTCGCCGCCGTTGTTCTCAGCCTGGGACTTTCGTCCTGCCTTTTCAAAGAACCTGTCTTCACCGGCGGCTTTGTGACACCGGATGCGGATGCTGCCGGAGTGTGGATGACGGAGGATGAAACGGGCGATGCCCGGGGACGTGAATTTGCCGTCCTGGCACCCGTCGGAAATGATGCCTTCATGTTGAACTATCCCGTTGGTGCTAAAGGCGGTAGCTACTTTGAGGTGCGCCCTTTGAAGGTCGCCGGAAAGGATGTCTGGCAGGTGCGGCTGGCAGCTACCTTTGAAGATGGTTTGCCCAAAGCCGACAGCCCCCTTTACACCCTTCTGCTGGTGGAAAAAACCGGCGAAGGAAAGCTTAGCATCCGGCCTCTGAAAACCGAAGGCGGTCACACCTCCAGCGCTGCGGCTACCCAAAAAGCACTGTCGGAAAAGTCGCCTGAATGGGATAAGCTGTTCGGCGATGCCAAACTTTTCGTTCGGCTGAAAGACCGTTAAGCTGAAATCCTGGCACGCAAGAAGCGGCAGGTGGGAGGCGTAGAAATTTGCGCCACCCATGCAGAACTTCGTCCCTGTCTCCCGCTTCCTTGCGGTAATCCTGACCGGTTTGCCGGCGG
>DASWXG010000785.1:0-2303 GCA_036405615.1 Prosthecobacter sp.
AGAAGGGAAGCTGGCGTGGCTGGACGGCGATTTTGAAGGGGAGGAAAACCTCGGAAAGGCTGGAAGTCCGGTGCGATTCTAAGATCTGGTGAGTCACGCTCTTGTGGCTCAACTGCGGGAATGCTGGCGTTCCCTCGTGACAACATTGTTTCTTGAAAGAAACAATGTTGTCTTCCAGTTTACCTCACATGACACCGCCACCCCCTCTGGAATCGCCTTTGAGCCGTCGTGATTTTGTATCTGCCGCCTTTGCCATGGGCACGGCGGCCGTGACGGCATTGCCAGGGGAAACGGCAGGTGCTGGTGACGGGAAGGATCCAGCGCTGCTGCCCTTACTGGGACCCATCATGGGGCACACAGAGGAGACGGTGAGTATGCTGTGGATGCGGCCTCAGGAGGCTGGAGAGCATGCATTGGAGGTCTCCACGCTGAGCGGTGAGCCTGTGGCCATCGTCAAAGCTGCCGCCGCACCTGAGAATGATCTTTGTGTGCACTGGAAGGTGGAAGGGCTGAAGCCAGGGACGCGTTATCGCTACCGGGTACTGAGTGCTTCGGGCAAAGTGGTGGCGGACCACGCATCGCAGGTTTTCTCCACAGCACCGCTGGCAAGTCAGCCTGGAAAAGTCAGGCTGGCGATCAGCTCCTGCGCCAAGGAGGATGCGGGCAGCCGTGCGGTGTGGCGGCAGATGGCCGCAGAGAAGGTGGATGCCGTGGTGCTCATCGGTGACACGCCTTACATTGACAGCACGGATCTGGCGGTGCAGACCCGGCGGCATCAGGAGTTTGCGGCAGTGAAGGAGTATCAGGAACTGCTGCGCAACCGGCCCTGCTGGTGGACCTGGGACGACCATGACTTTGCCGGCAATGACTGCTCCGGTCTGGCGGTGGGCAAGGAAAACAGCCGTCTGGCCTTCACGCGCTACCGACCGCAAAACGGTTTTGGCGACGGGCAGGAAGGCATCTACACGAGGTTTCGCTATGGGCCGGTGGAGGTGTTTATGCTGGATGCGCGCTGGTTTTCCATGACGGCGGCATCTTACGCCAGCCCGGTGAAACCCACTTTGTTAGGCGAAAAGCAGTGGCAGTGGCTGCAGGCGGGACTGCTGGCCTCCACGGCACCGTTCAAGCTGCTGGCCTGCGGCATGATCTGGGATGACAAGGAGAACAAGGAACTGGATGACTGGGGCAGCTACGCGCATGAGCGCAAGGCTCTGGAGAAGTTCATCGGGGAAAACAAGATCCCGGGTGTCATCTATGTGGGCGGGGACATCCATGCCAGCCGGGTGCTGAAGTATCCCACGAAGAAGGCCGTGGGTTATGATCTGGTCCAGTTCATCGCCTCGCCCATCCACGGCAGCACCATTGCCTCGCTGAATGTTTACCATCCGGACCTGGTTCGCAGCGCGGTGGAGCCGCATGTGTTTCTGGTGATGGACGTGGACAGCACGGTGAATCCACCCCGGCTGTCTGCGGAACTGGTGAACAAGGATGGCGAACGGGTCTTTGGCTATCAACTGGACCTGACAGAGCTAACCCCGGTGTGACCGTGAAGATGAAGTGTGAAGCATACAGTCATGGCTATGCCGTCGAGCGGGATGGGGTGTCCGTTCTCCTTTCACCGAATATGGCCAGCGGGAATGGCTGCCTCACCCAAGGATGCCTAACAGAATTTAAAAAATATTAACGAACCCTCTTATATTATGTCTCAAGAAGTCTCTTTTACAGTGAATGGCCGTACTTACCGGCCGCAAGCCAGGCCGGTGGCAGTGATCTGCCTGGACGGTTCCGCCGATGAATACCTGGACGTGGCGCTGGCGCGGGGGCGGATGCCGAACCTGGCACGTTTGGGGCTTCAGGGCTGGCGCGGTTTTGCTCGAGCAGCGATGCCGACGTTCACAAACGTGAACAACTCCAGCATCGTCACGGGCGTGCCACCCTGTGTGCATGGCATCGGGGGCAATTTTTTCTATGACACCACTACGGGCCAGGAAGTGATGATGAATTCCGCCAGCTATCTGCGGGTACCCACTCTGTTTCCCGAAGCCCAGCGGGCAGGACGCAAGGTCGCAGTGGTCACGGCCAAGGAAAAGCTGCGCGACATCTTTGCTTCCGGTCTCATCCAGGAGGGCGGCATTGCTTTTTCCACAGAAAAGGCGGCGGCGGCGCGGATGGAGACGCACGGCATTGAGGATGTGGAGGCGCTGTGCGGCCCGCAGCCGGAGATCTACAGCGGCGAGGCCAGTGTGTATGTTCTGCGGGCGGGAGCGTCGCTGCTGGAAGCCGGGCGGGCAGATTTCCTCTAC
>DASWXG010000786.1:0-14531 GCA_036405615.1 Prosthecobacter sp.
TACATGTTCGCCCAGAACAACACGCCGAGCGGGGCGACCAGCCCTGCAGATTATTTTTTCTACACCAGCACGGCTACCGTGGGAGCCTCCGCCTTTGCCGGTCTCGTGCCAGCGGACTACAGCGTCTTCAGTGCCACCTGGAACCAAAACACCGGCGGTAGCATGACGGGGATGAGCGCCTACCTGACGGTTCTGGTGGACAACCAGTGGTATGCCACCAGCATCGGCAGCGCGGTGGCCACCAACCTCTATTCCGTGGACTTCCTGGCCGCCAACTGGTTCCCGGTGAGTTTTACTGCGGGAACTTCCATGTCCCTGAGCACCACCGGGACACCTACAGCCTCCAGTGCGCTTTTTACCCCGGGGCAGACCATTGATGGACTTGGCTTCTATGTGAAAAATCTGCCGGGTGCCAGCCCCTCTCCGGCCACGGACTACCGCACCATTCGCTTCGACAATTTGACGGTGGCGGCGGCACCGGAGCCGGGCCGGTTCATGCTGCTGGGACTGGCGGCTGGCAGCCTGTTGCTGAGGCGCAGACGTACAGGCTCAATGGCTGTTTGATCAGCTCCGTTCGTAGAGGTCAGCAGGATCGGCTGCGGCCAGTTCCACCAAATACTCGGAAAAGCGTCCGGCGAGGCGTTTGAAATAACGTTCCCCTTTGTCGGCTGTGGAATGCTGGGGATCCCCCGAGCCGGTGTCGTTGGTGGCCTGGCTCCACGCGCGCTGAGCCCAGGCCCACTTTTCGCGCATCGCACGCAGCTTCCACGGGTTGTCCGTGCCCTGGCCCCACTCTTCCTTGGGCAGAACCAGGTCCGGATGCAGATGCAGCATCAGGCTGGTTTCGCGCTCGTCGGCGTGGTCGCCTGGCAGGGTGAAAATATCGGCTCCGCTGCTGATGGAAAACCAGTTTACCAAGGAGAGAAAGATCTTGGGATGCCGCCCCTGCAACTCCCGGAGGATCTGGCGGAAATCATTGCCGCCATGGCCGTTGAAGACCACCAGCTTGGGAATGCCCACGCCTTCCAGGGACCGGATCACATCTTCCAGCACCGCTGTCTGGGTACTGGGATTCATGTTGATGCAAAAAGGGATGTCATGCTGCCCGGTCTGCACCCCAAAGGGAATGTTAGGCAGGACCGCCGCTTTGACTCCGGCCTCCCAGGCCAGGCGTCCGGCTTCGGCGCACATTGCCTCGTTCTGGTAGCTGTCGGTGGCGTAGGGCAGGTGCCAGTTGTGCGCTTCCGTGGCCCCCCATGGCAGCACTGCCACTTCGTAGCGGGTTGCTTTGACCTGCTTCCAGTTTGTTTCGGCGATGATCCAGGGACGCGGAGATGACATGGGAACTATACTCCATGGCCCGCCGCTTTTTGCCAAGCTTCGCTTCTTGACGGGTAACGGGGGAGCCTGCCACCGTCCGCTTCATGCACCTCTCTTCCCGCAGCACACCTGAGAACCCATCACGCCGGAGCCGCTTTTGGGCATCGGCCTTTTTGCTGCTGGCTGCCTTGGCTTTTTCACAACCGGCCGAGGCGGCACAGGCACGGGGCCGCATTTTGACGGTCGAGTATGCGCCTTCTGAAAAACCGGGGGAACTTGTGTATGGGGTGACCTACCGCCTCTGGGTTCCTGAGGGCGTGGAAAAAATACGCGGTGTCATTGTGCACCAGCATGGCTGTGGGGCCGGGGCCTGCAAAGGCGGTGAAACAGCTGCAGATGACCTGCACTGGCAGGCACTGGCGGCCCGTCATGACTGCGCCCTTCTAGGCCCGTCCTACCACCAGAAAGACGGTGAGGACTGCCGCAAGTGGTGCGACCCTCGCAACGGTTCAGGAAAGACCTTTTTGCGGGCGCTGGATGACTTTGCCGTCCAGGCGAAGCACCCGGAAATCGCAAAGGTCCCGTGGGCGCTTTGGGGACATAGCGGAGGCGGGTTTTGGTCCAGCCTCATGCTCACTCTTCATCCGGAGCGCATCGCCGCCATCTGGTTCCGGTCCGGTTCCGCTTTTTACGTTTGGGAAAAGGGCGACATCCCCCGGCCGGACCTTAGCGATGCCGTCTATCGCGTGCCGCTTTGTTTCAATGGCGGGCTGAAAGAGGAGCAGGACAAACGCCACGGTCCCGCGCGTGTGGGAGACCGGGCCATGTTTAAGGCCTGGCGGGAGAACGGTGCCCCTGCGGGTTTCGCCCGTGATCCGCGTACAGGCCACGAGTGTGGCGATTCGCGCTACCTGGCCATTCCATTTTTGGACACCTGTCTGGCTCTCCGGCTGCCGAAGAGCGGCCATGCCTTGCTGCCCGTGAGACTGGAGGACGGGTGGCTTTCTGAGATGGATGCCGAAGCCGCCGTGCCGGCAGCAGACTTCAAGGGTGACCTGGGCACTGCTGCCTGGATGCCTTCTGAGAGGCTGGCAAAGCTGCGCGCCGAATACATCCGCACCGGCGTAACCAGCGATGTAACACCGCCCCCAGCGCCGACGGGTGTGAAGCTGGACAAGGGCGTCGTGACCTGGCAGGCGGAGGTGGATTTCGAAAGCGGTCTGCAGCAGTTCATTGTCTATCGGCACAGCAAAGAGATTGGACGTGTTCCGGAAAAGCCGGTTGGCAAATTTGGCCGCCCGCTTTTTCAGGCCATGTCTTATCATGACACCCCTGAGAAGCCTCTCCCCGAAATGAAGTTTGTGGATGCGGAGCCCGCGGCGGATGCATCTGCTTATCGGATCGTGTCAGTCAACAGCGCAGGATTGAAATCCGAATGAGTGCGGTTCCGGCTCCCTTTGCAGCCCTGCTTCTGGCGGGGGGAATGTCCTCGCGTATGGGCCAGGACAAAGCGCAGTTGCCCTGGCTGAGCGTGCCGCTGTGGCAGATGCAGGCTCGCAAGCTCAAGGCTCTGCAACCGGAACAGCTTTTGATCGCCTGCCGGCAGGAGCAGGCACTGCATGAATCAGTGCCGCCGGATCTGGCAGATGCGGAATGGTTGTTTGATCTGCCAGGGCAGGGCAATGGCCCTCTGCTGCCCATTCTCAATGCGCTGCGCCATGCAGGGGCTCCCTTGCTGGTCCTGGCGGTCGACATGCCGGAAATGACAGCGGCTTTCCTCCGCGAGATGTTGGATCAACGGCCTGGAGCAGCTTTGTTTTTTCGCACGGCGGAGGGCATCGAACCTTTGGGGGGTATCTACACACCCTCCCTGATTCCTCTGATGGAGAAGGCCGTGGAAGAGTCGCGGTTCAGCCTGCGCCGGTTGATCGGCCGTGCTGCAGACCTGGGGCTTGCCATGGTACTGCCGCTGTCCTCAGCAGATGCCGCTCTGTTTGCCAATGCCAACACCCCGGGTGAATGGCGGAAAGTGGCGCGGTAGCGGCGGGCACTTGATCCAAAGAAAAGGCGGCCTCTTGCGAGGCCGCCTGCAGAGTTCCACAACGAACGGACTGCGAAAACAGAGTCTTTGTTAGACCTCCCACTTGCCGCGGTAGTCGCGGGTGAGCCACTTGGGATCTCCACCTTCGGCGAAGGTGCGCTCGGTGGGGTTCCACTGGAAGCCGGTGCCGGAGTAATAGGCCATGTTCATGAGGTGGCAGGAAATCACGGTGGTTGCACCGATGGCGACGTCGCAGATAGGACGTTCGCGGGTCTTGATGCTGTTGAGCCAGTCGTCGTGATGATTCTTGCTGTTGTACAGCTTGATCTTCGCATCCTTCAGGAACTCACGTTCAGTCAGGATGACCTCGCGGTCCAGGGATGTGCCCTTGTCCACGTCCTTGTCCCAGAACTTGTGGATGGTCTTGCCGCCCAGGATCAGTTCGAACTTGCCACGGTTCACGTGGATCTCGCCCTCAGTGCCGTAGATGGAGACGCCTTTGCCTTCAGCATGCGTCAGCACAACGCCGTTCTTATAAACCAGCTGGGCACCGCGCTTCTTGTCAGCTCCTGGAGAACGGACTTCCACCGGACCGCTCTCGTCCACGCCCAGCGCCCACTGGGCGATGTCAATGTGGTGGGCACCCCAGTCCGTGATCATGCCGCCGCCGAATTCGCGGGTATTGCGCCAGGCGGGGAAATGGTTGTGCACGCCACGCGGGCTGAGAACGCTGCTGTAAGGCTTCAGCGGGCCTGGGCCGCACCAGCGGTCCCAGTCCAGACCGGGTTCAGCCGCTTCTTCCTTGAGATTGTAAAGAGGGGCGGGATCACCAAAGGAGGTGGTGATGGTTTTGATCTCGCCGATGACGCCGTTCTGCACCAGCTCGGCAGCCACACGGAACTCCTTGCTGGAGCGCTGCTGGGAGCCTGTCTGGAAGATGCGGCCGCTGTCGCGCACAGCTTTGGTCAGTGTCAGGGCCTCATGCACGTTGTGGGTCAGCGGCTTCTCGCCATAGACATCCTTGCCGGCCTTGACGGCAGCGATGCCGATGTAGGCATGCCAGTGGTCTGGCGTGGCGACGACCACGGCGTCGATGTCCTTGCGGGCGAGCAGTTCTTCAAACTCGTTGTAAGCGGCGCAGCCCTTGTATTCGCCGCCGGTTTTCTTGCCATAGGTCTCTTCGACCTTCTTCTTCGCATTCTCGCGACGGTTGGTGTCCACGTCGCAGACCGCGACCACCTGCACATTTTCACGGCCCAGGAAGCTGCCCAGGTGTCCGCCATTCATCTTGCCCATGCCGATGAAGCCGATGTTCAGACGGGAGCTGGGGGCGGTCTCCGCCGACCAGACACGGGAAGGAAGAATGAACGGAGCCGCCATGGCACCGGCGGCTGTTTGCAGGAATTGGCGGCGTGAATTGGAACTTTGGCTCATGGTTGGAAGGGCTATGGCTTGGGCGGGTTGTGAAATACGGGTTCCCGGCACCATTTGTGCATTTTCTGTCATAAAACGACGGAATCGGCGAGTGATAGTGGCCGAAATCACCAAAAAAATGGCTGCCAGAAACAAATCTGGCAGCCATGAATTCAGATCCGGTCAGGCCGGAAGCAGGCTTACTTCTCGATTTTCAGAAGTTCCACTTCGAACACCAGAGTCTCGCCTGGGCCGATGTCGTTGCCTGCGCCGTTGTCGCCATAGGCCAGGTTGGACGGGATGAAGAGCTTGTACTTGGAGCCCACGGTCATGAGCTGAAGAGCTTCAGTCCAGCCCTTGATCACTTCCTGCACGCCGAAGGTCACAGGCTCGCCGCGCTGCACGCTGCTGTCGAACACCTTGCCGTTCAGGAGGGTGCCGTGGTAGTGCACGTTCACTTTGTCGGTGGCGGCAGGCTTGGCACCTTCACTGGCTTTCAGCACTTCATACTGGAGGCCGCTGGCGGTGGTTTTCACACCTTCACGCTTCTTGTTTTCAGCGAGGAACTTGGCGCCTTCTTCCTTCACCTTGGTGGCTTTCTCGGCCTGCTTGGCCTGCAGTTCAGCCTGCTTGGCCATCATGACTTTCTGGAAGGAGTCCATTGCAGCTTCCAGCTCTTCTGGCTTGTACTTGGAAGGCTTGCCTTCAAACTGGTCACGGATGGCACCCAGGAAAGAATCGAGGTCCAGATCAATGCCCTGGTTCTTGAAATTGTTGGCGATGTCACCGCCGATGCGGGTTCCGATGAAATAGCTGACTTTGTCCATGGGTGCCGATGCCGCAGGTGCGGCAGCTTCGCCAGCAGGTTTTGCAGATTCCTTTTCGGCGGCCGGCTTGGCGGCGTCCGTCTGGGCAGAGAGGGTGGAGGCGACGGCAAGCGCGGCGCAGGCAATGCGAAGAGTGGCTTTCATGAGTAGAGGGCGCGAGACTCGGAGAGATGCGTGAAATGGTCAACCAAAGAAAGTGGCCGACTTGATGGGGAAAACGGCTCTTAAGCGGTTTTGGACGGGCGCAATTTTTTCACCAGCCAAAGAACAAGGGCATAGCCAAGTCCGGCCCCCACCCCGATGCCAATGAAGGTACCGAGTTTTTCGAAGTCAAAACCTGCCGCCGGCCCCTGCACGCGCGGGTTGACGGCAAGAATGGCGTCGCGCCAGCTTTTGACGGTGCTCTCCACTTCCTTCTGGTCTTCAGGCCCCTGGTAGGAATCGCTGGAATAAAGGTTCACCACGCGTCCATTGACCGGCACCATCAGGCAGGCCACGATGCCCTTGCTCACCTCCCGTTCGTTGCCTGTGCCCACGCCGACGTTCATCACCATAGTGAAGCCGATGGAGGTGTCCGTCTCCTCAAAGAAGCCTAGCACGGCCGTGTCACTGATGCTCAGCGCCACATCCACGCCGAAATCCTTGGACATCTGTTTGTTGCCCTGATCGGCGAGGCGTTTCATCTCGGCGTCGAGCTTGGAGCGCATGGCCATGATCTCCTTCTGCACTTCTCCGCGCATGCCGGCGAAGGTTCGCTCGCCAATCTCCCGGTTTTCAATGGAACGGACTGACTGGATGTTGAAGTTGCGTTCGTAATTGGTGGGTTCTCCGTCGCGGATCTTGCCCTGGTCTTCGGTCGTTCCAAAGGTGGCCAGCATGCGGTTGCTGGCTGGGAGGATGCTGCGGATGGCCTGGTCCCAGGTGGTATTGATGCCGTCGCAGCGAACGTAACCTGCGGGGTTGGGCACTTTGAGATCACGCCCGCCCACGGTCAGGATGTGTGGCTGTGTCTCTGACGCGGCTGTTTTTTCCTGGGCGGTTGACGGCAGGGCGAGGGAGAAGCTGGACAGTGCCGCAAGAGGCAGGAAGGCGCGAAGGAAGAGGGGACGCATAGGGCATTAAACAATTGACCGATGGGGCGTCAATCAACATCCGAGCCACTCTCGTGGCCCTGCGTATCACCCAGGGGGCTTCGGAGGGGCTCCGCTGATATCTTTCATTTTGTTGACGGCCACAGGATGCGGGCTGACGTTATTGCAAATAATGCGCGGTTTCCCTCCAGTTCAGATTTTCATCCTCGGGATCGTTTTCGGCCTGCTGGCATGGCCTCTTGTCCAGCTGACCACCGGTTATGGCGGACCCGCTTCGGCTGCTTCGGGGCATGGACATGACCACGATCACGACCATGATCATTCAGGACACGGCGGAGAGGAAAAAGAGGTGAAGGGCGGCACTGACCACCCCGAGGGTGCTCACAAGCATGTGGAAGTGCCTACCGTGGTGCGTGTTCGTTTTGCCCACCGCCCTTTGACGCTGAGTTTAAAACAGGGGAATGAAGAACTGGCGGCCAAGGCGGACCTTTCCGCCTCTCCGGCGGAGTTCCGCACCGAGCTTGAGGTGTCTCATGATGTAAACGAACTTGTGGTTAACGCCACCTGGCCGGAAGGCACGCCTGAGACCGCTGTCACGGTGGAACTGGAACCGGATGGCTTTGAATCCCGCAGTGAAACCCGCTGGTCTTCCGGCACTACTTTGGACGAAGTCCTCACCTTCAAATGGTAAAGCCTCACGCCGCAGAGCCCGCTCCGGGCAAGGAACATGTGTGCTGGGGAGGTGGCTGTTCTCATGCCCATCACCACCGGCTGGAAGTGAAGGGGCTCAAGGTGAGTTACCAGGATGTGCTAGCGCTGGACGGCATCAATTTCGCCACGGAATGCGGACGCAGCATGGCGTTGATCGGGCCCAATGGGGCTGGCAAAAGCACACTCTTGAAAGCTCTCGCCGGCCTCCTGCCGACAGACGGAGGCAGCATCCTGTGGCGTGGCAAACCACTGACCCGCAGCAGCCATGAAATCGCCTACCTTCCCCAGCGTGGAGACGTGGACTGGAGCTTTCCCATCACGGTCCGGGGCCTGGTGGAAATGGGCCGTTACCCAAATCTTGGCTGGTGGCGCAAGTATTCGCAGCACGATGCCGACATCGTCCAGCGTGCGCTGACAACCATGAATCTCCTGGACCTGCAGGACCGCCAGATCAGTGCTCTGTCCGGCGGCCAGCAGCAGCGCACCTTCATTGCCCGGGCGCTGGCCCAGGAAGCCCATGTTCTTTTGCTGGATGAGCCTTTCACCGGTCTGGACCGCCCGGCTCAGGAAAACCTCTCCAAACTGTTTCGCGAACTCACGGCTGAAGGCCGCCTTCTCATCGCCAGCCATCATGATCTCCAGACGGTGGAAGGCAACTTTGACGACGTGCTGCTGATCAAACGGAACCAGGTCGCTTTTGGCGAAGTCGCCACCGCTTTCACCCCCGACCGTATCGCCCTGGCCTACGGCCGCTGATCCCATGCCTGCCGACCTTCCATCCCTGTCTGATTTCCTCGCCGAACCCATTGCCAAGCGCGCCTTGCTGGCCTGCTTGATGATCGGTTTTGCCAACGGTTTTGTGAGCGCCTTCGTGGTGCTGCGCAAATCCGCCCTCAAGGTGGGCACCCTGTCCCACGCCTTGCTGCCGGGCATTGCCCTGGCAGTGCTGATGGTGGGCCTGACACAGTGGAGCGCCCTGGCGGGTGCCATCTTTGCAGCTCTGATTGTGGGGCTGGGTTCCATCTTCCTGTCGCGCACCTCGCGTCTGGACCAGGACACCTCCATGGGCATTCTTTACACCACGGCATTTGCCGGCGGTTACCTCATCCTGACCCAGCTCAACGTGCGGCAGAAGCTGGATGAGTGGCTGTTTGGAAGCATCGTGGGGATGGCCGACAGCGACATGTGGATCGCCTTTGGCATCAGTGCCCTGGCGGTTCTGGCGCTCACCGCTTTGCAGCGTCCGCTGTTGATTTATCTGTTTGAGCCGAACATTGCCGCCAGTCTGGGAGTGCCGGTGCGCTTTTTAAACTATGCCACCTTTGGCATCACCATCCTTGTGCTCATCTCCTCCCTCCAGGCCGTGGGCTGCATTTTGAGCGTGGGACTCATGGTGGCCCCGGCGGCGACTGTTTATCTGCTGACCAACAACGCCCGCGCCCTGTTCTGGGGAGGTGGACTCATCGGTGCGCTGGGTTCGGTGGCCGCCTTCCTGCTCAGCTACCCGTTGGGCTGGTCGGTCAGCGCCAGCATCATCGTTGTACTGGGCGCGCTCTTCCTGCTGGCTTACATTTTCAGTCCCCGCTACGGCCTGTTCAGCAAGCGCGGCAAGGTTTGATGACCGCTTACTCGTGCCAGGTGCGCGAGATGCGTTCGATGGATTTGGCCAGCCCGGTTGCGGGGTCCAGAGTGACCAGGGCTCCGTTGACCCTGACCGCGCCTTTGCCGATGCCGAACTTGGTGGGAAGCTGAGTGTGGAATTTTTCCAGCACCGGTTCGATCTGGCTGCCGATCACCGAGTCCATGGGGCCGCACATGCCGGCATCGCTTTGAAAGGCCGTGCCTTTGGGCAGCACGCGTTCGTCGGCTGTCGGCACATGAGTATGGGTGCCGACCACCGCGCTGACTTTGCCGTCCAGATGCCAGCCCATGGCCACCTTTTCGCTAGTGGCTTCGGCGTGGAAATCCACAAAAATGACAGGCGTTTCCTTGCGCATTTCCTCCACCGCCTTGGTGACGGTGGTGAAGGGGTTTTCCAGGGCGTCGCGCATGAAGGTGCGGCCTTGCAGATTGATGATGCCCACTTTGCAGCGTTTGGTCTGCAGCACCAGGGAGCCGTTTCCGGGAGCGCCAGGCGGATAGTTGAGCGGGCGCAGCAACCGTGGCTCGTCACCCAGGAACGGGATGATCTCCTTCTGATCCCAGATGTGGTCACCGGTCGTGATGACGTCTGCCTTCCCCCGCATGAGACTGATGGCGATTTTGGGTGTGATGCCTCTGCCAGCGGCGGAATTTTCCCCGTTCACAATCGCAAAGTCCACCTTCAGTTCTTCGCGCAGCAAGGGCAGGAGTGTGATGACGGCCTTCCGGCCAGGTTCGCCCACCACGTCGCCGAGGAACAGGATGCGGAAGAGTTCAGGCGTGGATTCAGGGGGAGTGTCAGGCATGGACGCACTTAGTAGATGATGGCGGCCTGCATCAAGTCTAGGATGCTTCATGACATTTCTTTTCAGGACCTCTTTCCTCGGGCTGGCTGCCTGGTGCGCCTGCATGGCGACGGGGGGTGCCCAGGCTCCGCCCGCTGGGCAGGCAGGCTTGGATCCCGTTCGTTTCGCCAAGGTCAGCCCCCTCGGGCAGGTGCCGGACTGGCAGCGCCTTGAGAAGTTTTCCGGGACCTGGACACGTGAGGAATTTGAGAAGGCCTGGAAGGAAATTTACTCCCAGCAGAACAGTCTGCCGCCTCCCTTTGAGGTTACGGATGAAGGGCTGAGTGTTCCCACCGGTGATCCGTCTGATCCCATCTTCAAGATTTCATTTCGCAAGGCAGGCGCGACTGCCTCGAAGCCTGCGGCAGACCTTTGGCGGCGCGCAGCAGACCTGCCTGCTCTGCGAGACCGGCCGGTCTTGAGCGACCTCCACATCGCGCTGGACCCGGGCCATATTGGTGGCTCGTGGGCGCAGATGGAGGAGCGGTTTCTCAGCTTTAAACCGGGGGAAGCCATCATGGAAGGCAGTCTGTCGTTGCTCACTGCCCAGATTCTGAGTGAACGTCTCAAGGCGCTGGGGGCCCGGGTCAGCCTAGTGCGGGAAAACCTGGAGCCTGTGACGGAACAGCGTCCGGCAGATTTCGAGGCGGTTGCCCGCGCCACGCTCAAAGAACTCGGCATTTTGGCTCCGCCACCGACTTATCAGGGGCTGCAGGGAAGTGCGAAGGCTCTCACGGTGCAATGGCAGACGGAAAAGCTTTTTTACAGGGTCAGTGAAATTCACGCCCGGGCGGCCAAGGTGAACTCACGCATCAAGCCTGATCTGGTACTTTGCCTGCACCTGAATGCCGAGGCTTGGGGGCCTTCCGAAGCTCCGCAGTATTCACCGGTGAACCATCTGCATGTTCTCGTGAACGGATGTTACTCTCCCGTGGAACTGGAGCAGCAGGACGTGCGATACGAAATGCTGGAACGGCTGTTCAGCCGTATTCATGAAGAGGAGATTCCTCTGGCCTCCTCTGTGGCGGAAGGCATGGCCCAGGCCACAGGTCTCCCGGCCTATGTTTATACGACCCCGAACGCTCGCAAGGCAGGCTCCAGCAGCTATGTGTATGCCCGGAACCTGCTGGCCAACCGGCTGTATCAATGCCCGGTGGTGTACCTCGAACCCTACGTGATGAACCACGAGGAGACTTACCGGCGCTTGCTGGCCGGACATTTCGTGGGCCGCACTTTGATCGGCGGGCGCTTGCAGACCAGCGCGGTCGAGGATTATGTACGCGGCGTCGTCCAGGGCCTTGTGGCCTATTATCAAAACCAGCGCCGTTCTTCATGAGAGTCCTAGTCATCGGTTGCGGTTTTGTCGGGGAGCGCGCGGCGGACCTGCTGCATGCCGCAGGGCATGAAGTTGCCGGCGTCACTCATTCCGAAGCCTCGGCACAGCGCTTGGGGCAGGCCAAACCCTGGCGCGTGCTGGCCTGCGACATCAGCAAGCCGGAAGCCGTCGCCGATCTCGCCGCCAGTCTGACCGGCTGGACGCCTGAGGCTTTCATCCATTGCGCCAGTTCCAGCCGTGGCGGGCCGGAGATGTACAAGGCCGTGTATGTGGATGGCATGACGCATTTGCTGGAAGCTTTTCCTCAGGCCTTCCCGCTGTTTACAGGCAGCACCAGTGTCTATGCCCAGAAGGACGGAAGCACGGTGGATGAAACGTCACCAGCGGACGCTCCCAAAGAAACCGCCAGAATGCTGCGTGCTGCGGAAGAGCTTGCGTTAAGCCAAGGAGGAGCGGTGGCCCGCCTCGGCGGCATCTATGGTCCTGGCCGTTCGTTTGTGTTAAAAAACCTGCTGGAAGGCAAAAGCGGCATCGAGGTGACACCTGAGGCCCCCGATGGCCGGTTGCTGAACCAGATTCACGGAGATGATGCGGCTGCGGCCCTGGTGCATCTGGCATTGCAGCGGCACGAGGGGATTTTTAATGTCGTGGACGACGCGCAGATGACCCAGCGGCAGTGCCTGGAGAAGCTGTCTCCTCTTTTCGGCCTTCCGGTGCCTGAGGAAAAAGCGCCTGACCCGGACCGCAAACGCGGCTGGACCCATAAACAGGTCTCGAATGCAAAGCTGCGCAGCACCGGCTGGCAGCCCCGTTACGCCGACTATTTCAAATCTGTCCAGGAAGATCCGGATCTGGTTTCCTCCATCCTCCTTCAGGTGCAGGGAGCTCCTGGAACCATTCCGCGGGCCGAAAACATTGTCCTGATCGGCCTCATGGGCAGCGGCAAATCCACGGTCGGCCGATTGGTGGCGCACATGCTGGGTTTCCAGTTTGTGGACACAGATCATGTCATTGTAGAGCAGGCCGGCTGCTCCATTCCGGAGATCTTCGCCAGGGAAGGGGAGGCCGGTTTTCGCCAGCGCGAGTCGGCTGTTCTGCGGGAACTGCTGGGCAGCAAGCACAGCATCATTGCCACAGGCGGGGGCATCATCACGCAGCCCAGGAACCTTCCCTTGCTCCGGCATCTGGGTTTCATCACCTGGTTGGAAGCCGACGTCAAACTGCTGGCCCGGCGGACTGCGAGCAATAACGACCGTCCTCTGCTGCGGGGCGAGGAGCCGCCGCTGCAAAAGCTGGAGCGTCTGCTTGCAGAACGGAAGCCGGTTTACAAAGAACTCGCCGACCTGCGCATCCAGACGGACGAACTGAGCCAGCAGGAGAGCGCCTATGGGGTGGCTGAAAGCGCCCGCATTTTCTTTGCCCAAAGGCGGCCTAACCAGTGATCAGTATAAGAGCGCGGCGGCACGCCGGGCCTCAAAGGCCGCCGTTTCAGCCTCCCACTGCCGGGAAAGCTCCTTCCAGTCCTTGCCCTCGCGCGCGGCCTTGAGCAGGGCCGGGTGGTTGAGAAGCGTGCCGACTTTGTCGAGGGCGAACGCTTTGGGGTGAAGGCGGTGAAGGGCTGTCGCGATGGCCATGCCCGTTTGCACCGGTCGCAGTTTTTCCCGGTCGGTGATTTGCAGCTTCACCCCACCACAGGCCTCGCCTTTGAAGATGCTGGCGGCTGGCGTAAACCGGACCGGCGTGAAGCGGAGGCCCGGGAGTCCGAGCTTGTTCAGTTCATAAGAGAGCCGGAGGTCATTGACATAGGGCGCCCCCAGCACCTCGAACGGAGTGTCCGTTCCGCGGCCGACACTGATGGAGAACTCCAGCAGGCCGATGCCCGGATACAGCAGCGCCGCTTCCAGGCTGCGCATGTTGGGGGACGGGTTCGTCCATGGCAGGCCGGTCTGGTCAAACATCTGGTTACGCCGCCATCCTTCCACCGGGATGACCTGCAGGTCTGCATGGATTTCGCGTTCGGTATTCATCAGCCGGGCCAGTTCCCCCGCTGTCATCCCGTGGCGCAGCGGAATGGTGTGAGTGGCGGTGAAGGTTTCCTTGTCAACCGTCGCCGGTCCTTCAACGGCCATGCCGCCGATGGGGTTGACCCGGTCGAGAACGAAGAACTTTTTGTCCGCCTTGGCGGCTGCCTCCATGCATAGGCGGAGCGTGGAGATGTAGGTGTAGAAGCGGCAGCCGATGTCCTGGATGTCAAAGACGAGGGCATCCAGCTTTTCCAGCTGGACCGCCGTCGGTGCGCGTCTTTCTCCATACAGGCTGTGGATGGGAAGGCCGGTTTTGCGGTCCACGGAATCCCCGATTTTTTCCTGGTCCAGCGCTCCCCGTATGCCGTGTTCTGGGCTGAACAACGCCCGCAACTGGACTCCGGGTGCGCTGGCCAGGAGATCCAGCGTCAGGGCGCGTTCGGCATCCATGCCGGTCTGGTTGGTGATGAGTCCCACGCGCAGCCCTTGCAGGGGCGCATAGGCTTTTTGTTTGAGGACATCAATGCCGTTGCGGACGGTGGGCACCTCGTTTTCCCCGCGTGCGGGGAGGGTGGCAGAGACGTTTTTGAAGTCTGCATCCGGAATGCAGCGCGCTGCTGCTTTGCCGATGTCCTCATAAAGGTCTCTCACGCTGCCTTTTCCGTCCGGATGCAGCCGGGAACTCAGAAAGATGACAAAGCTGTTGGAGAAAGGGTCGATCCAGAGACTGGTTCCGGTGAAACCTGTATGACCAAAAGAACCGAGCGGAAAAAGGTCGCCTCGTGGCCGGGAGAAGGGCGAGTCAATGTCCCACCCAAATCCACGGCGTTCGGAGATCGTGGACACGCTCTGCACCTTCTGCATCCGGGCGAGGGTTTCGGGCTTGAAGACACGTATGCCTTCCAGTTCTCCCCCATTGAGAATCATCCGGGCGAAACGCGCGAGATCGCCTGCTGTGGTGAACAAGCCTGCGTGTCCGGCCACACCGCCCATGCACCGTGCAGTGGGATCATGCACCACTCCGCGCAGCATGATCCCGTTTTCATCCTTTTCTGTGGGGGCTATGCGCGCGCTCCAGTCCGCAGGGGGCAGATAGCGTGTGGATGCCATCTTCAATGGGCCAAACAGATGCTTTTGGACAAAAGCATCCTGGCCTTCGCCTCCGGCTCTTCGGACCACTTCGCCTAACAAAATGAAGTTAATGTCGCTGTAGCGGAAGAATGTGTCCGGTGGGCCGTCGGGCAGCGTGCTTGTGGCGCGTCGGATGCCTTCCTCCCGCCCT
>DASWXG010000787.1:0-4859 GCA_036405615.1 Prosthecobacter sp.
TTGAACGCGTGGGTTGTTATGTCCCGGGCGGTTCGGCCCCGCTGGTCTCCACGGCTCTCATGACCGTCACTCTGGCTGCTGCGGCTGGGGTGCCGGAGATTGTGGTTTGCACCCCGTGCGGCAAGGATGGCTCGGTGAACCCGGGCTTGCTGGCGGCTCTCAAACTGGCAGGTGCGACCGAGGTTTACAAAATCGGCGGCGCACAGGCCATCGCCGCCATGGCTTACGGAACGGAAACCATCCGTCCGGTGGCGAAGATTTTCGGCCCAGGCAACAGCTTTGTGGTCGAGGCGAAACGCCAGGCTTTCGGCGTGGTGTCCATTGACCTGCTTCCCGGGCCCAGCGAAGTGCTGATCCTGGCCGACAAGTCCGGCAATGCTTCTTACATCGCCGCAGACATTCTGGCCCAGGCAGAGCACGGCAAAGACAGCCAGGCCGGGTTTATCACCGATGACTCGGCGCTGCTGGATGCTGTGGTGGCGGAAGTGGAACGCCAGTGTGCCACTCTCAGCCGTCAGGCCCAGTTGGGCCCCGTACTGGAGAAAGGTGTTTTCCTGCTCCTGGCTCCTTCCCTGGAAGAAGGGGCCCGTCTGGTGAATGACTATGCTCCGGAACATTTGAGCCTCATCACAGAGCGGGAGGACGACATCCTGCCTCTCATCCGCACTGCCGGAGCGATTTTCCTGGGCAACTGTTCTCCGGTGGCCGTGGGAGATTTCCTGGCAGGTCCCAGCCACACGCTGCCCACGGGCGGAGCAGGGAAGTCCTTCCCCGGCCTCACGGTGGACATGTTTCAGCGGCGGACTAGCATCATCCGGCTCGACAAGAAGAGCGTCTCCAGTTCCGAGCCGGTAGTGCGCGAGTTTGCCAAAGTGGAAGGGCTGGATGCTCACGGTGAATCCGTGGCGATCCGTGCCCGTGACTGATTGAAAGATGGTTAATCCCTTTTCCTGCTGACCCAAAGGGCCGGCAGGAGGACGGCTAACAGAAGCCCTCCTGCCAAGGCGCAGGCAAGAGGCAGATTGCGGTCGGCAAAGGCGCGTTGGGCGATCTTGTTCCCGATCATTTCCTGGCCGGTTCCGCCCACCATCTGGGGGATGACGTATTGCCCGAGGGAACAGACAAAAACGATGACCATGGCGGAGATCAGCCCCTGCCGGACGCCGGGCAGAAACACCTTCCGAAAAGCCTGCCAGGCGGTTGCTCCCAGATCGCGTGCGGCATCCATGAGGCCGAAGTCGAACTTCTCCGCAGCGGCATAGAGCGGCAGGATGGCAAAGGGAAGCTGGGTATAGACCATGACCAGCAGCACAGCTCCCGCATTGTTGAGCAAGAGCGCGTCTTCATTGGCCAGGTGCAGCCAGACCAGCGCCTGTTTGACCAGCCCTTCCGGATGTAGCAGCGAGCGCCAGGCAAAGATGCGGATGATGAAGTTGGTGAGGAAGGGGACGATGATCAGCAGTAAAAGCAGCTGCCGCCAGAACGGGCGCATGCGGGCCAGCGCCCAACTGACAGGGAGGGCGAGAAAGGTGCACACTAGGGTGACTGCCGTGCTCATCCAGAGAGTGCGCCAGATCACCGGCAGGTAGTTGCCCTCCGCCAACGCCTTCACAGAAGCCAGGGACCATTCTTCGCCGACGCCACCGCGCAGGTCGCTGCTGCGGAGGGCCATGGCCAGAATGAGCAGGCAGGGAATGACAAAAAACACCGCCAGCCAGCCCAACGATGGGAGGGTGAGAGAGATTTCTCGGCGGGTACTCATTTCGGTTTGTGCCCAAACTTAACAGGTCAATCCACCACCCGTGCCGCATCCGGCTCAAAGCAGGCCCAGCCATGCTGGCCTGCTGTCAGTTGCCGCTCGGGTTCTTCCTGCACCTGCGCGTGCAAAGAAAGAGAGCCACAACGCAAACGGACCCGGGCGTGTGAGCCGTAGTAAGTCAGGGACTCGATCTCAACCGGGAGCCAGTTCAGCAGGTCGTCGCTTGTCTTTTCAGGGGAGATGCGCAGCCGTTCGGGTCTGATGACGACTTGCACGGCCTGTCCTGCGGTGACTGGCCGGTCGGCAATGGCCTGCATCAAAAAGCCTTTACCGGTTTCGACGCTGACTTGAACACGACCCGCTTCACGGGTCTGGCTGACTATGGCCGGGATGAAGTTGGCGTCGCCGATGAAGCCTGCCACAAAGCGGTTTGCCGGACGTTCATACAGGCTGCGTGGCGTATCCACCTGGGCGACCTTGCCAGCGTCCATGACCGCAATGCGATGGCTGACGCTCAAGGCTTCACCCTGGTCGTGGGTCACGTAGATGAACGTCGTGCCTACCTGGGTGTGGATGGCTTGAAGTTCAGCCAGCAGATGCTGCCTCAGTTTCAGGTCCAGTGCGGCCAGGGGTTCATCCAGCAGCAGGACTTGCGGCTCATTGACGAGGGCCCGGGCGATGGCCACACGCTGGCGTTGTCCGCCGCTGAGCTGGGCCGGGCGTTTGCGTGCGTGATCTTGCAGGCGGATCATCGTCAGCATCCGCTCCACGGAGGATTGGATTTCAGACTTCGGCTTCCCTGCGATGCGCAGGCCGAAGGCGATGTTTTCCCAGACGGTCAGGTGAGGAAAAAGGGCGTAGTTTTGAAACACTGTGTTCACCGGACGCCGTTCGGGCGGCAGCCGGGTGATGTCCTGGCCGTTCAGCCGGATTTTGCCGGTACCAGGCTGCTCAAAGCCGGCCAGCATTTTGAGCAATGTCGTTTTGCCGCAGCCGCTGGGGCCGAGCAGGGAAAAGATCTCGCCCTTGCCGATCTGGAGGGACACCTGGTCCACCGCTTTCAGCGGGCCGAAGTCTTTGGAGACATTTTCAATGGAGAGAAAATCGTGCAACGAGGTGGGGAGTGGCTAAGCGTAAGAAACCACTGCGCGCCGCGCGCACAACCGCCAACCTCCAGCCGCCCCCAACTTCTTCATGAGCGATGACCTCTTTCTGCCGTCCGACGAAGCGCCCGCCACTGTGGTGGACGCCCAGCCTGACGCGCCCCTGGCTTCGCGCATGCGCCCCCGGACTCTGGAAGAGTACACCGGCCAGCACCATATTTTGGGCGAGGGCAAGCTGCTGCGCCGGGCGGTGCAGGCAGACCGCTTTTCCTCCATCATCCTTTATGGCCCGCCCGGTGTGGGCAAGACCACCCTGGCACACATCATCAGCCTGGAGACCAAGGCCCGCTTTGTGACTCTCAGTGGAGTGGAAAGCAGTGTCGGCGACATCCGCAAGGAGGCCGAGGCGGCCCAAAAACTGAAAAAAATGACGGGACAGGGCACCGTGCTCTTTGTGGATGAGATCCACCGCTTTAACAAAGCCCAGCAGGATGTGCTGCTGCCGCATCTGGAGCGCGGAACCATGCGCTTCATCGGTGCCACGACGCACAATCCCTTTTTCTACGTCAATAGCCCCCTGGTCAGCCGGTCCCAGGTCTTCACGCTGGAGCCGATCAACATTGAGGATCTCCAGGGCCTCATGCAGCGCGCCTTAAAAGATCAGGAGCGCGGTCTCGGCAAATGGAACGCGACACTCACGGATGAGGCCAGTCGGCATCTGGCCACTGTGGCTGACGGAGATGCTCGCAAGTGCCTGAACGCCCTGGAACTCGCCGTGCTCTCCTCTTCACCTGATGAAAAAGGGCAGGTCGTCATCGATCTCCGGGCGGCTGAGGAGTCGGTCCAGCAGAAAACGGTGGTCTATGATGGCGACGGCGACGCCCACTACGACACCGCCAGCGCGTTTATTAAATCCATGCGCGCCTCAGATCCGGATGCTGCCATTTACTGGCTGGCCAAGATGCTTTATGCGGGCGAGGACATCCGTTTTGTCGCCCGCCGCATCGTCATTGCTGCCAGCGAGGACGTGGGGATGGCCGACAGCAATGCCCTGCGTGTAGCTGTCGCCGCCCAGCAGGCGGTGGAGGTCATTGGCATGCCGGAGGCACGCATCATCCTGGCCCACGCCGTGGTTTACATCGCCACCGCGCCGAAGAGCAACCGCGCGTACATGGCGATCAATGCCGCTTTGGAAGATGTTAAAAACGGCCGCACGCTGCCCGTGCCCAAGCACTTGCGCGACAGCCACTACAAAGGCGCCAAGCAATTTGGCCACGGCGAAGGCTATCTTTACCCCCACGACTACGAGGGCGGTTTCGTTCCGCAGCGCTGCCTGGAGGGCGGAAAGCAATACTATGAACCGACCTCCAACGGGCTGGAGGGCCGCATCAAGGAGCGGCTGGACTATTACCGCCAGCAGTGGGAGCAGCAGGCATCTGCGGGAGCTCCGGCTGATAACCCGTAAAAGCTGGCGCGTTAAGACAGGCTACGTGTCTTTTTATTTCCAATCGCCACTGCCCGGGAAGAGCAGCTTGCCTTTGATTCGGGATACTTCTAGGATCGGTTATTATGTTTGGTTTTTTCAAAAAACGGCGGGAGAAGCAGGCTGCCAGGCAGGAGTTGAATGCACTTGCTGAGCAATTCATGCGGGACGCAGAGGCAGGTGAAGCCAAGCCTTTGGAAATGGCGTTGGTGATTCATGAAAAAGAGCCAGGAAGGGAGTCATTTGCCAGGATTCTGATGACCTTGCCTTCCGCAGAGCTCTACATTCTCAATGCTGGAGAAGACCGCTGGGACGACGTTGCCCTGATGATGCTGGAGGATGCGCCGTTTGTGGCGCTTTTTACTTCACAGAAACTGGCCACGGCTGCCATCATGCCGCCCTATGACCGGGTGCAGGAAGTGTCGGCTTTGGAATTGCTGTTCTGCGGGCGGGGAGGCGTGGGATGGGTGTTTAATCCGGGAAATCCTCTCCTCGCTGCAGTGATGACGGAGCC
>DASWXG010000788.1:0-7136 GCA_036405615.1 Prosthecobacter sp.
CAGGGTGACTGAAGCGCCCGTGGGATAAGTCAGACGCAGGATCCCATCCTTCAATTCCAGAGGGGTGCCTTGGGGGACCTGGCCTGCGGCTGAAAGTGCCGGAGGTTCTTTCCAGATGGCTTCCCGGGTCTCCGAGATCACCGGCCACTGCCCGGCAGGGACTCTGCGGAAAAACAGGCCTCCCAGGGCGAGGGTTAAACAGGCCGCCAGCGCCAGCCAGGGCAGCATGGCTTTGGAAAAACGGGTCCGTTGAGCCGCTTCTTCCGAGGTTGGAAGAGCCTGCTCTGCGGCTGCCAGACGTGCCAGTGCCGAATGAATGGAAGCCGACCGCAGGTAGCGGGTACGCGCTTCTGGTGAGGCCTTGAGGGTGGCGGTGAGTTCAGTTTTTTCTGCCGGGCTCAGTTCATCCTCAAAGAGCCGGTGGATCAATTTGTCCAGAGAGTCCTCTTTCATGGCGCGGCGAGTTTCTGGTTGATGCACTGCTCCAGCAGTTTGCGGATGCGGAGGAGCACAAGCGAGATGGCCGTGGGGCTTTTGGCATGTTGGGAGGCTAGTGACTGCACCGAGCCACCGGGCTGATACCGGCTCAAAATCAGCTCCTGTTGGTGACATGGCAGCTGGCTGAGGCAATCTTGAAGGGCCTGTTCCAGCCGGGCTGGGGAGTCTGGTTCAGCCGCCATCTGTTCCTGTGCCAGGAGATCGACCAGGGCGTCGTCAAACACATGCCGGTCACGGCTGGCATCCCGCCGGGCCGCGCGCACCTGGTTCCAGGCGATGGACATGGCCCAGGGCAGGAAAGGGCGTGTCTCGTCATACTCAGCGGCTTTCCTCCAGAGCACCAGACTCGTCTCCTGCAACACATCATCCGCCAGACCGCGGTCTGGCAAGAGCGACAGGATGTAACGGTGCAGCACCGCCTGATGACTGGAGATCAGGGAAATGAGGCGCTCTTCCGGTGTCTGGGGCAGGCTGTGCATGGGGGCATACAGTCTTACCAGGCTCCGGCGAAATCTTTCATTCTCCGTTTCACATTCCCCTCACCGGTATTTTTAACCGAGGGAGGGGAACGGCAGACGTGGGCTATTTCAAGGTGACGACCAGCCCTGGAATGGCGGCTTCCAGCTCTTTGGCCGCCGCAGGAGTCGCCTGGGTCTGGTAGAGGGACAGGCTTTTCAGGGACTTTAATGCTGCGAGCTTTTTCACACCCGCATCCGTCACGGCAGTTCCGAAGAGGTTGAGATTTTGCAGATGCTTCAACCCCGCCAGAGACTCCAGCCCCGCGTCAGATACCTTCGTCTGCCGAAGGTCCAGCGAGGCAAGCCGGGGAAACTGGGCAAGAGTCTTGAAAGCCGCGTCGGTGATGGCTGTTCGTCCCAGGTCGAGCTGGGCGATGTGCTCCTTCAGCGGCAGCAGGACCTGGATGGTTTCATCTGTGCATTTGGAAACGCCGGTCAGGAAATCTGCGCGCAGCAGAGGACCATCGGCTTTCAGCAGGGACACCTGGGCACCGCCTGCCTTGGCCTTTTCGAGCGTGGCAGGGTCCGCAGGCTTCAACCCCTCCTGCAACCGGGTGTAAAAAACTTCGTGGTCTCGCACCCTCGCCACGGCAGGCTTGGCTGCATCCGCTTCTTTCGGTGCCCCTTCCATGTTCCCCTTCCAGCCGCCAAAGTCGGCCCCGCTTTCGATCCATTCCTTCAGCAGCTTGAGCTCGTCAGCGGTCAGCGGGTCTCCTTTCGGAGGCATGAACATGTCGTCGTCCTTGGGCAGGGTGACGACTTCATACATGTAGCTCTTCGCAAGATTGCCCGGGACCAGGGCTGGCCCGCTTTCTGCTCCCTTGAGCATGGCCCAGGCTGCGTCCAGCCTCAGATCCGCCTTGGGCTTTTTCAACTTTCCATCCTCCATGAAGGGGGCCTTGTGACAGCCCAGACACTTGGCCTCCAGGACGGGGAGGATCTGCTTTTCAAAACTGACCGCCGCGTGCGCTGGAAGGGCAAGCGCGGCCGTGCCGAACACAACCAAGGAGAAACGATGCGTAGCGGAAAACATGCTGGTAGGGTGGGGTGGCATGAAGCGCGGCAAAAACATTGTGCTCACCGGCTTCATGGGCGAGAGAACGCTTGCCTCTGCGTCTTGTTTCAAGGAAAACTTCGGCACCCTTCTTACTGCTCTCATGTCTACACGACTCCAAACTGATGCACTCCTGCGGCGTTCCACCCTGGCCATCGTGATGGGAGGCGGGGCGGGTACCCGGCTCTTCCCACTGACCAAGGACCGCGCCAAACCTGCCGTCCCGCTGGCCGGGAAATACCGACTGGTGGACATCCCCATCAGCAACTGCATCAACTCTGGCGTGCGCCAGGTGTATGTGCTGACGCAGTATAACAGCGCCTCTTTGAACCGCCACATCGCGCGGACCTACAAGTTCGACCAGTTCTCCCGCGGCTTCATCGAGGTGCTTGCTGCCCAGCAGACACCGCAGGGCGAACGCTGGTACCAGGGCACGGCTGACGCGGTGCGGCAAAACCTCCGTTACTTCCTGGAAGGAGATCATGAATACTTCCTCATTCTCAGTGGTGACCAGCTCTACCGCATGGACTTCCGCAAGGTCATGGACCAGCACATGAGCACGGGTGCTGAAATGACCATCGCCACCCTGCCGGTGAACGGTCAGGACGCCACCAGCTTTGGTATCATGAAGGCGGATACCGAGGGCCGCATTCACGAGTTTGTCGAGAAACCCAAAGACCCTGCGGTGCTGAACTCCTTCCGCATGCCGGATGAGACTCTTCAGGAACTGGGACTGCCGGTGGATGATCCCCGTTACCAGGCCTCCATGGGCATCTATGTCTTCAACCGCCAGGTCCTCATCGACAGCCTGAACAATGACTGCATGGACTTCGGCAAGCACATCATCCCTGCTGCGCTGAAGAAGTACAAGGTGCATGCCTTCAACTTCCAGGGTTACTGGGAAGACATCGGTACCATCCGCAGTTTCTTCCATGCCAACCTGGACCTCTGCAAGCTGGTGCCGCAGTATGACTTCTTTGACTCTTCAGCTCCCATCTTCACCCACGCCCGCTTCCTGCCGGCGACGAAGATCAACGGCGCTGTCATACGCGAGGCCCTGATTTCTGACGGTTGCATCATCACCGACGCCCAGGTGGAGACCGCCGTCATCGGTGTCCGCTCCATCATCGAAACCGGCACGACGATTCGCGACACCATCATCATGGGGGCCGACTACTATGCGGGTGCGGTAGGGACAGATCAAAGCCGCCCTGCGCCAGGCATTGGCCGCAACTGCCGGATCGAGCGCGTCATCATCGACAAGAACGTCCACATTGGCGACAACGTGGTGATCACTCCGGAAGGCAAACCGGACGACATGGACAGCGATCTGTTCTACATCCGCGACGGTATCGTGGTGATCCCCAAAGACACCGTCATTCCGTCGGGCACCTGGATCTAAGCCCAGCGCATTTTCTCAACAGCAAAAGCCTCCGGTCAGATGACATGACCGGAGGCTTTTTTGTGGTCTGTTGCGGAGTCTATTCCCGGCCCAGAAGGTCGCGCAGTTTGCGGCGGAGCGTCGCTCGGTTCATGTTCAGGGCTGCGGCGAGGCGGGTGGGTTTGTCTTCATAACGCACCAGCAGTTCTGCCAGCAGCGGCTTCTCCACTTCTGCCAGCAGGGCATCGTAGTCAGGAACCGCTTCTTCGGCACAGGTCAGTTTTTGATCCAGCCATGCGACGAGCGCGCGCTGCAAGGTCTGATCAAGATGCGTGCTGTCCTGGGCGGTCGTCAGCAACGGGTCCGGCAGATGCCGGGGCAGAATGGGCGGAGCCGAGCAAACCGCTGCTGCATGCTGCATGGCAGTGGCCAGTTCGCGGACATTGCCCGGCCAGGCATACCCTTTGAGGATGGCCAGAGATTCCATGGACAAAGGAAGGTCCCGGCCCGGTGCGGCGCGCTTTAACAGAGCTGTCGCAAGAGCGGGAATGTCCTCCGTACGTTCAGAAAGCGGGGGCAGGGGGATTTGCAGAACGCTGAGCTGGTAGAAGAGGTCTTCCCGGAAACGCCCCTGAGTGGTGGCCTCACGGAGCTGGTGGGAAGCCGTGGCGATGATCCGCTGTGATCCGGCCGTAAGGGCCTGGGATAGGGTGGCCTGCAAATGCAGGGGCAGGGAGCCGACTTCTTCGATCAGCAACGTGCCGTTTTGAGATTGTTCCAGAATCTGCAGCAGCATCGCTTCCGCCTGGGCAGCCGGCCACTCGTCGCAGCGGTAGCGGAACAGCGGCTTGATGCCGCTCTGGGCTGCGATGACTTCCGCCGAAAGGGTCTTGCCGGTTCCTGGCTGGCCTGTCAGCAGCACAGGCACACGGGTGGAGCAGGCCTGGGCAATGATGGCGAAGGCACGCTGCATACCGGGTGCTGTGCCGATCATGATGGCAGGATCGGGCGAGGGGGCTGTGAGCACGGGTTCCTGACGGGGAACATCCAGCAGGGCGCGCAGTTGCGCCTGCAATTCGGCCAGATTCAGCGGCTTCAGGAAGTAGTCATGCGCACCCAGCCGACGGGCTTCCAAGGCGTTTTCCAGGGTGCCATGGGCGGTGATGATGAGCACCGGTGGCGGCTTGGGCAGGACATTGCGAAGTGCAGAAAGGACCTTCAGTCCGCTCATGTCCGGAAGCCCGATGTCCAGGAGAACGGCATCAAAAGCCTGCCGTTCTGCCTTTTCCAGACCGCCATGTCCGGAGGCCGCTACCACCGGCTCGGCCCCCAACCTCCGGACGACTGTGGAGAGGGCTGCGGCAAGCGCATATTCGTCTTCGATGATCAGGACACGGGCCATGTCCGAAACACGGCTAAGATTTGCTCATCGGCAAAGTGATCTCCACCAAAGCACCTGATTTTGGATGGTTTTTGAGCAAAATTTGACCACTATGGGCAGAAATGATCTCCTGAGCGACATTCAAGCCAACCCCCATGCCGCCTTCTTTCTCTGAAAAGAACAGTTCGGCCCCATGGCCTAAAGCATCAGGCGAAAACCCCGGCCCCTGATCATGGAAGGTAATGGTTAGGGAGCCTGCTGAACCCGCGATCGAGATGTCCAGCTTGCCGCCGCTGGGCATCGCCTGAATGGCATTGACCATGACATTGCGAAACACTTGCTGAAGTCGCATGCGGTCTCCCTCGGTTTCCAAGGCAGGTGCCGAAGCCAGATGCAGGGTGACTCCCGCATGGTCTGCCTGTGGCTGAAGCATCTGAACGGTTTCTTGCAGTACATCTAGGATTTGCAGCGGTTGCTTTTTCGGTGAAGCCGGGCGGGCCAGGAAAAGCCATTGGTTCACCAAGCCTTCGATGACTCTCACTTCGGCGAGCAAATGCTTGAGAGAGGCCTGTGATTCATCATCCAGATCCAGGCTTTCAATGAGCTGGGCATGGAGCTGGATGGAGGCGAGGGGGTTTTTAATTTCATGGGCCAGCCCGGTGGCCACGCGGCCGAGCAGGGCAAGCCGCTCGGACTGCTCGCGCCGTTCGCGTTCCGTGACCAGTTCTTCCCGCACCTGTGTCAGTGCCCGGGCCAGATCGCCAAATTCATCCCGCCGGGCTGTTTCGGGAAGCTGGCGGTCGGTGTCTCCAAAAAAGCCTTTCAAGCCCCGCATCAGCTTGCCCACCGGGCCCACCACCTGCAGACCGATGACCCAGGCGAAGAAGGCTGAAAACAGCCAGAAAGCGATCAGCGCATTTCGGGTGGCCGTATGCCACAGTGTCAGGGTCCTCTGCGGCACGTCGCGGATGAAGATCATGTCATGCTGGAGATCCAGGATCAGGATCAATGCCTCCCGTCCGCCTGGCAGGGGAATCGTCTCCATGCCAGCCCGGCGGGGGAGCAGCAGCCCGGCATCTGCCGGTGTCAGGGCAGGTTCCACCGCTCCTTTCAGCGGACGGAAATGGATGTCCATGCGCAGCAACTGCCGGAGATCTTCGGCGAGCTTGGCGCTGCGCGGAAGGTTCAGCCGCCGGACAAAGTCGGCATCGTTTTGGGCCACCGTCACAAACAGGCGGCGGGCTTCTTCCAACTGTTGGTGGCGCAGCCAGGCGAGAAGCAGCAGGGAGCCCAGTGCGACAAACAGCAGGATGACTGCGCCGTAGCGCGCCGCCAGACTTTGATGCCACCTGCGGGGAGGATTCATGGATCAGGCAAGCCCCAGCTTCTGCAAAACTTCCGCTACGATGGCTTGCGGCTCTTGCTCCAGGGAAACAGTGCAAAGATCCTGCGTCTCTTCGAGAATGGCAAACTGGCTGTCCAGCAGGGAGGCGGGCATATAGTGGCCTTTGCGGGCGGACATGCGTGCAAAAATGACATCCCTGGAGCCCTTGAGATGGACAAAGACCAGATCCTGTGGGGAGTCACCAGCCCGGAGTTTTTCTCGGTAGACCGCTTTCAGGGCGGAGCAGGCGAGAACGTAGAGAGGGGTTTGCTGGCGCATGACCTCGATGCGGGCTCGCAGGGCCGCATACCAGGGCCAGCGGTCTTCATCCGTGAGGGGGGTGCCTGCCCGCATCTTGTCCTTGTTGGCCTCGGAGTGAAAATCATCCGCATCTTCACAGATGCCGCCCAGCCGGTCAGCCAGGAGATTGCCAATGAGGGTTTTGCCACAGCCGCTCACACCCATGATAACGAGAGTGCGGGGCAGGGCGGGGGCTGGGGAATCAGGCTGCATGCGGCTGGAAAAGATCGCTCACAGTGGCTGGCCGTCCGCCTGTGAAAAGAAGGGAATGCATAAATCTTTGCGTCTTTCCGCCTTTGCATGACTCTGAGGGGATCATGCCTGCTTCAGACACCGCCACCCTGCTTATCCATTGCCCGGACCGCCCAGGACTCGTGCATGATGTTACGGGTTTCATCTTTTCCCATCAGGGGAACATCATTGATCTCCAGCAGCACATTGATCCCGCCCTGAACGCTTTTTTCATGCGTCTTGAGTGGAGCCTGGAAAAGTTCACTCTGGAAAAAGAGGAAATTGCCGCCCGCCTGCAACCCATGGCCCGTCGCCATGAGATGCAACTGGGGCTGCATTTCTCCAGCCGCAAGAAGCGGGTGGCCCTGTTTGTGACCAAGGAGAACCAC
>DASWXG010000789.1:0-4890 GCA_036405615.1 Prosthecobacter sp.
AAAGCCAGTTCCCGAGAAAGAACGGGCCTGGTTCGTATGGAGTTCTCATATCCTTCCGCCTATGAATAACCTTTTTCGCTCATCTGCGGAGAATTATTTTAAGTATTACGAGGCGACTAAGCATCCAGAATGCTATTGTTACACCGGTTATTTGGACAAAAGTGAATACTTTTATGAGACAAATAAATTTCTCGAGCATCCGGTTGATGTGGCATTGACGCATGAAAAGTTCGGCAGTGGTGAGGTCCGGCACAGGAACTTGATAGTGAGTAACCGCTTTCTCTGTTTCTTGCTTGAATTGGGCTGTGATCTCGAGGGCTACCCCGTGCATCTGGTGGATACGTGCAGCCCGCCCTGGGTGGGGCCGTATCCGAAACCGCTAGACCACCTGAATATCCGGCCAGCCTGGTTGGATCAGTATGCTTGAGTTGCATGACTCAGCCCTCGTTCCTTCAAAGTGAAGGCAAGGATCGCATTCAAATCAGCAATCATAGGATTGCCCTCAGCATGAACTCTTCTCTGTGATGGACGAGACTTACACGATTAACGGCTATGAACAAAAAGAGGAATCTACGGGCTCCCGGAAATTAACGCCTGAGCAAGTGGATCGCATCATTGCGATGGCAGGCGTTGTTGAACGCACTCCGTATGGCTTTATTATGGCCAATATCAGCTCGACAAATTCCGCTGTGCCATTGGTGGTCGAGAGCCTGCTGAAGTATGGCTGTGATCTTCACGACGGACGGCAGGAAAATGCTGGAGGCATCCGTCTGAGGCGTAATCGCAAATATACAAGTGAGGAGCTAACTGCGCAGGAGTACGTTGAGATTGAGCTGAATAAGCGACTTGGGAGCGCCTGCACGTGGGAGCCAAGTGATGAAAACGGATTACCCCAGCTTGAGTCGCCAGTCACTCCAATTTCGGCTCAGTATGGCTCCATGGACGGTGCGGTTGCGAGCAGTTTTCTGCTTGTGCGTGGAGATCTGAAAGAGGCGATCGAAGCAGGGAACTTTGCGGGGGTGCAGCTGATTGAGGCCAAGGTGCTGAGCAAGAAGCCTCAGCCGCCCAAAGAAAAAGCCTGGTTTATCTGGAGCTCACATCTTTTGCCCCCAATCAATAACCTATGCCATTCCGATGACGGCAACTTCTTCAAATACAAGGAAACATCATCCTATCGGGCATGCTACGCCTATACAGGGTATCTCCAAAAGTCGGAGTTGTATTACAATCGTGCCGATTTCAAAAGCTCGACATTTGATGTGGGAGTTACCTTGGAAAAGTTTGGCTCAAGGCAGACATTCCAGCGTAGAGTCGTGTATAGCCGCAAATTTGTGACCTTCCTCCAAGGGCTGGGCGTCAAGATTCAGGGCTACCCCGTGCATCTGGTGGATACCCAAAGCCCGCCCTGGGTGGGGCCGTACCCTGAACCGCTAGACCACCTGAACATCCGCCCGGGCTGGCTGGATCAGTATGCGTGAGTTAGAGGACTCCTTGCTGGATTGCGCCAGGCAGAGGCAGGCTCTTAAGGCGGTATCCGTGGACACAAAAAACCCCGGAGGCGGAGAGCCTGCCGGGGTTTTAATGAAATGAACGCCCTTACTTCAGCGGGTGCTCTTTCAGGAGTTCCTCGGTCGTGTAGAACTGCAGGCGGCCTGGGTTGGCATCGCGCACGGCTTTCACCTGGGCAGGCTGGATCGGGTCGGCTTTGTTGCCAAAGCTGTTGCGCACAAAGGTGAGCACAGCGGCCATTTCATCATCCTTCAGCATGCCTGCGAAGGGGGTCATGGGCACTTGGCCGTCATACTTTTTGCCGTTCAGTTCCAGAGGCCCCATCAGGCCGTACATGGCCAGCTTGATGAAGCGGGTGGAATCTCCCGTGACCCACTCGCTTTTCTCCAGGGTGGGGAAGGCGGGGTCCAGGCCTTTGCCGTTGGGCTGGTGGCAGGTCACGCAGTGGCCTTCGCGGTGGTAGATCTTCTGGCCTTCCAGGTAGGCTTTCTTGCCAGCGTTGTCGAGATGCCCCGGCACAGGCAGGGCGGCGAACTCGGGCTTCTCCTCCTCTGCCACACCGGCCAGGCGGTCGGCGGCGGTTTTGGTGGCGGCCTGGTTCCACACATCCAGCGGCTTGGCGGCCGCGATGGCGACGATCTTCTTCGCGGCAGCGGTATTGGGCAGCCAGGAGGCGGCGACCACAGCCTCCAGACGCACGCGGCCATGTTCATCGGCAGCGGCTTTCTCCAGCAGCGCGGCATGGTCGGCGATGCGGTGTGTGTTGTAGCGCAGCACACGCACAGCGGCGGCACGGGCGTGGAAGTCTTTGGCATTCAGAAGCTGGCGCAGCAGGCCTTCATCCGCCTCGTTCATGCCCCAGGTGGTCCAGAGTGCTTCCAGGACGTGGTGCTCATACTTCGCATCGTTCTTGTCCAGAGCGGCCACCCAGGCCTTTACGGCGGGCAGCACTTCAGCCACGGGGTGGCTGCGGATTTCGCGGCGGGTGCGGTAGCGGGTGCGGATCTCCGGCTCCTTCAGGTTTTCCAGCAGCGTGGCCAGCGGTGCACCGGCTACCTGGGCGGGTTTTACCAGCGGGCGGCTTGGGTAGGTGATGCGATAGATGCGGCCATGGACATGGTCGCGGAAGGGGTCGCGGGCATTGTGCTGCATGTGTCCGATGAGCACATTGTGCCAGTCGATGACATACAGGGAACCGTCCGGGGCAAACTCCAGGTCGGCCGGGCGGAAATTGCCATCGCTGCCCTTGAGCAGATCCTGGCGGAAGGAGGTCTTCCAGCCGGTGCCGTCATCCTGAATCTGGTGTTGTTTGATGCCCAGGAAACCGATGGTGTTGCAGAGAATGAGGTCGTTCTGCACCTCATCCGGGAAGTGGCGGGAGGAGACAACCTCCAGGCCGGAGGTGGGACGCACCTTGTGCTCGGAAGGGATGAGGTCGGGGGTGGACGGGGTCTTTGCTCCGTAAGGCGGCTTGACCTCCACCGGCAGCATCCAGTTCATGCTGGTGCCGGAGGTGTGCAGGAAGAAGTCCTGGCCCCAGGCGTCGAAGATGGCTCCCCAGGGGTTCGGGATGGCGAGCTGGGCGGTGCGCTCCAGCAGGCCGCGCTGCGGGCTGTAGCGGAAGAAACCGCCGTCCACACAACGCACCGGGCCATAGGCCGTTTCCACGTTCGAGTGCAGGAACACGCCCTCGCAGAGGATGATGGCACCGCTGGGGTCTGCCGTGTAGGCGCTGATGGCGTGATGTGTGTCGTGGGTGTCAAAACCGCCGAGAATGATCTCGGAGCTGTCGGCCTTGTCGTCGCCATTGGTATCGCGGAGCAGCACCAGATTCGGCTCCTGGGAGACGTAGACGCCTTCCGGGGCAAACTCAAAACCGATGGGCAGGTGCAGCTTGTCGGCAAACACCGTTTCTTTGTCGGCCTTGCCGTCGCCATTGGTGTCTTCGTAGATCAGGATCTTGTCGTCCGGTAGCGCATCACCCGGGCGGTAGTGCGGGTAGGTGGGCATGACTGCCACCCAGAGACGTCCCTTGTTATCAAAGGAGATCTGCATGGGATTGGCCAGATTCGGGAATTCCCGCTCGCTGGCGAAGAGCTCGATCTTGTAGCCCTCCGGCACGTTCATGGTCTTCAGCGCTTCGTCGCCGTAGAGGTATTTTTCGCTGCCGTTCTTCACGCTCGGCTGGTAGTTGGTGGGCACCGGCGGCAGCTTGTGAGTCTGGCTGTCGTCCACCGCCAGATCCGTCTTTTTGCCAGAGGCGACTGCGTGGATGAGCTCATCGCGGAGAGCCGTCATCTCGCGGCTCTTTTTCACTTCGTCCGGGTAGTTCTGCGGGCCAAAGGGGTTGTAGCGCTGGCCGTGGGTGTGGACACCATTGAGGATGTTGTAGTCGGTGTTCCAGAAATAGTCCTTCTGCTTCACTGCCGCGTGCACCTTTTCAGGGTCGGCTTTGGAAACGCGGGACTGGTGCCCATACAGGCCGGTGGCCAGGATTTCGGCAACGGCCTTATACCCCTCGTCGTTCGGGATGAAGCCGGTGGTGGTCAGCGGCTTGTCCGTCTTGGCATACAGTTCCCGGGTGGGGTTAAAGAGGTCAATGAAGGTCAGGCCATGGGCTTTGGCCACTTTCTCGATGGAGGCCGAGTAGAGGATGAGGTTGGCGTTTTCCTTCTCGCCATTGGGCAGGTCGCGGGAGGCCGAGAGGTTTTGGTAGGCCACCGGGGACACCAGGACGAGGCGCGGTGCTTCCTTGCCGTTGTAGGCCTTGCTCAGCGTGTGCTTTACCCAGGCGTCCAGTTCGGCTTCGAAGTTGGCCACTTTGGAAGGGCCGTCGAAAGACTCATTGTAACCGAAAAAGGCGACAATGGTGTCGGCCTGCAGGTGGGTGAGCCACTGGTCCGGCGTGGGGTAGAAACCTTTGCCGCGGTGGATCTGCTTGTCGGGATGAAACTTCTCCGCGCCGGGGAAAGCCCATTGGGAGACACGGGAGGGATGCGGGCGAAACCCCGGGGTGTCGCCGACATGGCCCATGTTACGCAGCCACAGTTCCTGGCCGGGATAACGCAGCTGCAGCTCGGTCTCGATGCGGCCATAATACACGTCTCTTTCAGCCAGGCCGTTGCCAATGAGCACGATGCGCTCAGCCTTTTGCGGCGGAGCCACGGTCTGGGAGCGGGCCGCCGTGGCTGCGGGCGGCTCGGCATCGGGGGCGTGGGGTGCGCCGGGGCCGCTCTTGTCCGGGCGGATGGGTTCGCCGGAGGCGTCCACCTTGCGTTCTTTGGTTTTGGCTGGCTGCTGGGCGGAGGCGGTGAATGCGCACACGCCCAGAAGCAGCAGGGTGAGGAGGGTGGGTTTCATGAAGGGTGATGAATCGGTCGA
>DASWXG010000790.1:0-7073 GCA_036405615.1 Prosthecobacter sp.
TGAGAAGTTCGGGAGAGAGGTGGCAGCCGTCGGCAATGACTTCGGTGCTCATCTCCGGGTTGCCCAGGACATACTCCAGCATGCTGCCCTGCATGGGCACCCCTAGCCGGGCCCGGACTGAAGACACGGAACTCATGGCGCACCAAAAGTGGTCCACATGCCGCATCCCCACCTGGAAGGCACGCTGCATCTCCGGCCAGCTGGCATTGGAATGCCCACAGGTGATCAGGCAGCGCCTGCGATGTGCTGCACGGTAAAACGGCAGCGCGCCGGGAAGTTCCGCCGCACAGGTGGCCACGCGGATGAGCCCTGTGTCAAAGTAGCGGCGGTACTCCTCCGCCAGAGGCGACCTGCGCCCCGCCGGGCTGTGGCAGCCGACTTTGTCTTCTGCGAAAAACGGGCCGTACAGATGCACGCCTGCAATGGCCGCTCCGTTGCAGGCGGTGTCTTGCTTCTGCACTTCCGCACAGGCTTGCAGCATCGCCGCAATCTGGGCTGGAGAGCCTGTGGTGGTGGTGGGAAAAAGCGTGGTGGTACCGTGACGTGCGTGAGCTTCACAGGCGGTGCGCACCGCCTCCGCAGTGCCGTCCATAAAGTCGGCCCCGGCTCCGCCGTGGACATGAATGTCCACATACCCCGGGGAGATGTAACCGCCTCGTGCATCCACCACTTCGGCCTTCGCCGGGATCTTCCGGCGGCTGCTGTGGCCCACCCATTCAATCCGGCCCTCGCGGCAATGCACAGCAGCATTTTCGATCACACGATCCGGCAGAACCGCAGTTCCATGAGTGAAGACGAGCAAAGACATGAGGATGTAAAACGGACAGACTGAACGTCAGAAAGCAGTGCGGGCTTGCCGTTCGGCGCAGTCTTCGCATGGCTCAATAATCTCGGAACGGGCCGCGAGCTTCGCTGCCGTCCATGTCCTTCCGCCACGCGGCAAACTTGTCGCGCATCCTTTGGACCACCTCAGGGTTCTCTGCGGAAAGGTCCTTCTTTTCTCCGATGTCTGTGCTGAGGTCATAGAGCCCGCTGCCTTTGCCGGCTTCCATCCATTTCCAGTTTCCCACTCGCGCAGCTTTGTCCCCACGGCGCTGCCAGAACATTTCCTGACGCGGAGAAGGCGACTCTCCGCGCAATACCGGAAGCATGTCAAAGCCGTCGAGATGAACGCTCTTGGGAGCAGCTGCCCCCGTCGCTGCCAGGAGCGTGGGGACGAGTTCCAGCGTGGTCAAGAATTCATCCGTCACCTTGCCGGCTGGCAGTTTCCCGGGCCAGCGGGCGATGAAGGGCACCCGCAGCCCGCCCTCCCACAGGCTGCCCTTGCTGCCTGTCAGCGGAGCATTGCCGCCGTTGCCGCTGCCGCCGTTGTCTGACATGAACAGGAACAGGGTGTTGCTCGTCTGGCCGCTTTTTTCCACGGCCTCCATCACCGCACCGATGGCCTCATCCATGCAGGTGACCGCCCCAAAATAACGGGCCAGTTTCCCGTCCTTCACCTTGTCGCGATAGAGTTCCGCATAAGCTTCCGGCACCTGCACGCCGACACTGCCTTTCTTTTTCCCCTCGCTGGTATTTTCAGGGAAGGATGACGCGCTGTGAGGTGCATTGAAGGCCAGATACAGGAAGAACGGCTGCTTCCCTGTGTGCTCACCGACAAACCGCAACGCCTCGCGTTTGAAGACGTCTGTCAGGTAGGTGCCCTTGTCCTCCTCCGTGCGCGCATTGCCGCGAAAGAGGGAGGGCACGCCGTAACGCTCGTGCGTGTAATAGTCCACGCCGTTGTTGCCGTGGCCGTAGAAGAAATCGAAACCTCGTTGCAGCGGCAGGTAGCGGCGGGCCTGGCCCATGTCCCACTTGCCCACACACCCCGTGGCATAACCGGCTTTCTTCAGCATGTCGCCCAGTGTCACCTCGCGCGGGTCCAGCCCCAGGGTCATCTCCGGCGAGACGGCATATTCTTCGGGTCCATACACATGACCAAAGTTGACCATGTCATTCCTCACCATGTCATAGAGACCGTTGCGCTGGGGATAGCGGCCCGTCAGCACGCTCCCACGGGAGGGAGTGCAGGCAGGCCAGGTGACGTAAAAGCCCGCCCCGCGCACACCTTCCGCCGCCAGCCGGTCCAGATGCGGAGTCTGCACCGGTTTGCTGCCGATGCAGCCCAGATCCGGGTAACCCTGGTCATCGCTGATGATCAGTACGACGTTGGGCCCCGCCGCAGGCAGCCGTGCCAACAAGGCTGCCCAGAGCAGCAGAAAAGTGAGGAACAACCGTCGCATGCGGCGAGAACGCCACCCGAGCCCCCTTTCCTGCTGCGGATTGCAAGGTTTCTGTCCGAAGCAGAAAACTCATGGTGGCGACCCGCCTTTCATCTGGCGTCCGCTGCACATCCGGCGTAAATAGCCCCATGACCGAATCAGAATTTCAAACCCGTGTTGCACGCCTTTGCCAGGTGATGGCCTGCGGCCGGGACCTCGCCGTGGACTATGTCCGGGGCATGGGGGACAACCCGGTGGTGGAGCATGGCAAGATCATCGTGCGAGACGAAGACGGTCACATCATCGCACGGGTGCCGGCTTCGATCCTGGAAGAGTGAGGCCTGTTTTCTCCCTGGCGGCCTGACCGCCTTTTTCTGCCATGACGACTTCTTTGCGGGTCCTGATCATCGTTGAAAACCTGCCGGTCCCTCTGGACCGGAGAGTGTGGCAGGAAGCCTGTGCGCTGCGGGATGCGGGTCATGAAGTCACGGTGATCTGCCCGCAAATGCGCGGCTACACGCAGGCCGAGGAGGTGCTGGACGGCATTCGCATCTACCGCCACTGGATCAGCGATGAAGCCCGGGGCATCCGCGGCTTTCTGCTGGAGTACAGCACGGCTCTCTGGGGAGAGTTGGGTTGCGCCCTGAAAGCCTGGAGAAACGGCGGCTTCGACGTGATCCACCTGTGCAATCCACCGGACCTCCTGTTCCTGGTGGCATTGCCGTTCAAGCTGATGGGCCGTGTCAGGGTCATCTACGATGTGCATGATCTCTGGCCGGAAATGTTCGAGGCCAAGTTTGGCGGACGCGGCCTGCTCTACTGGGCGGTGCGGGTGGCAGAGCGCTGCACCCTGGCGCTGGCCGATGCGGTGATGACCACCAACCAAAGCGTGCTGGCGGCAGTCCGAAAACGCGGCCGGAAGAGCGACGATGAAACCTTCGTGGTGCGCACGGCACCTAACCAATTAAACACAGCCATCGAACCAGATGCCGCTTTGAAAAAAGGCCGGCGTTTTCTGGTCGGCTACATCGGGGTGATGGGAAATGCGGACGGTGTGCACTACCTCATCGAGGCAGCGCGGTACATCGTACAGGAGCGGGGCCGCCAGGATGTGCAGTTTCTGCTCATGGGCAGCGGACCCGAATATGCCGAGATCCTGCGCCTTCGGGATGAACTGGGACTTCAGGACTACGTGGATCTCCCGGGACGAGTCTCCAACGAGCATCTCTTTGCGGGTCTGAAGACGATGGACCTTGGCGTCGCCTGTGACCCGATCAACGACTACAACGACCACTGCACGATGAACAAAACCCTGGAGTACATGGCCTTTGGCAAGGCCCAGGTGATGTTCGGCACGCGTGAAGGCCGCTACTCCGCCGGCGATGCAGCCCTGTATGTGATGGAAAACTCTGCCAGCAAACTGGGGGATGCCATTCTGGAACTGCTGGATGACGAGCCTCGCCGGATCGCCATGGGCAGGCTCGGTCACCAGCGGCTGACGCAGGAGCTGTGCTGGGAGCGCAGCGTGGAAGAACTGCTGAAAACCTACCGCTTCGCCACGCGGACTTTGCCGGTCTGAGCATTTTTACTCTCGCCTCCGGGTCGCCGACCCGGGAGGATGCAGGCCGGATGAAACCTGCGGAAAAAACAGCGCTCTATCGTGAACTGGCCAAGCTGACGCAGGCGGACTTTCATCTGGACCGTTCCCTGGAACTGCTGCTTTCCCAAAAGAGTTCACCGGGCCGCAAGGCCTACCTGGAAGGATTGCAAAAAGGGCTGGCGGAAGGACGCGGGCTGGCTGAGTCCCTGCGCACTCACAATGGCCAGTTCATCAGCGGTCTGGAAATCGCCCTGACCGAAGCCGGTGAGAGAAGCGGCAAGCTGAGCGAGGCCTTCAACCACCTGGCCCGCTATTTTGCCTCCGAAGAGGGGGCGCGGCGGCAGATGCGGCAGGCAATGATCTACCCGCTGATCCTTTTGCATCTGGCCATCGTGCTGCCGGAAATCCCCACGGCGCTGACAGCGACCGAAGGGCCGGGATTTGCCACCCGCATCTTGATCATGGTGGGCATCCTCTGGGCAGGGCTTGCGGTGCTGGCCGCCCTCTGGGGCTGGCTGGTGAGGCAAGCACCCGTTTCGCCCTCCATAGACGCCTGCCTGGGCCGGGTGCCTTGGATCGGCAAGGCGCGCCGCCACTGGGCGCTGGCCCGCTTTTGTCAGGTGTTCCATGCCGGGCTGCTGGCTGCCCTGCGCATGTCTGAGATCTGCCGGCTCGCCGGGGAGGCCTCCCAGTCCGCGCGCATCCGCCACGGGGCGGCGCAGGCAGCGGAGACGATCGAAGAACAGGGAGAGAAACTGAGCCTGGCCCTGGCCGAGACCGGCGCTTTCCCTTCCCCGTTCGTCAACGCCGTGGCCACGGCCGAAGAGGTGGGGAAGCTGGATGAAGAAATGGCCCGGTGGAACACCGCCGAAACGGTGAGCGCGGCAGAGGCCATGGAGCGGGCGGCCCAGTGGCTGCCCAAGGCCGGCTATGCGCTGGTGGTCGGCTTTGTCATGTACCGCATTTTCACCATGGTCCAGGGCTACTACGGCAGCATCCGCCAGCACCTCGACGCGTTGTGATTTTTAGCGAGGTCTTTGCTTGTGGCGGGTGCCAGCTTTCGCAAGACTGGGCCCGGCCGGGCCGTTTCACATCGCACTCCGGTCCTTTACCACCCTTTTCATGAAACGTACCGCCCTCACCCTCTTCAGCAGTTCGTTGTTCACGGCTGCCTGTCTCTCCGCCCAAACCGCCCCTGTGGAATGGGGAAGCTTCCGCGGCCCCAACAACAATGGCACCGTCGCCGCTCCCAAAGTCGCCGACTGGAGCAAGGCAGAGATCAAGACCCTCTGGAAGGCAGAAACGCCCGCCGGGTTCAGCTCCTTTGCTGTCGCAGGCGGCAAAGCTTACACCATCGTGACCGGTGAAACCGACGGCAACACGGGCGAGGTGCTGGTGGCCCTGGATGTGCGCACCGGCAAGGAAGCCTGGAGCAAGCCCCTGACCGTCATCAACAAGTATGACGGCGGCGGCAATGCCGGCACGCCGGACAACAAGGATGGCGACGGGCCGCGCTCCACCCCGGTGGTGAAGGACGGCAAAGTCTATGCCATCGACGCCAATCTGGGCGTGTTCTGCTTTGACGCCGCCACCGGCAAGCCGCTGTGGAACCACGACGTGATGAAGGAAAACGCCGGGGTGCAGATCAAGTGGCAGAACGCCGCCTCACCCGTGATTGACGGCAATGTGCTGATGATGTGCGGCGGCGGCGAGGGCGAGGCCCTGCTCGGCCTGAACAAGGACACCGGCAAGATCATCTGGAAAGGCGAGAACGACAAGATGACCCATGCCACCCCGGTGATCGCCGACATTCACGGCGTGCATCAGTGCATCTTCTTCACCCAGGTGGGCCTGGTGGCGGTGAATCCTCCCGATGGCAAAGTGCTGTGGAGGGCAGACTTCCCGTTCAAGGTTTCCACGGCGGCCAGCCCGGTGGTGTATGAAGATGTCGTCTATTGCTCCGCCGGCTACGGCGTGGGTGCAGGTGCCTTCAAGATCAGCAAAAAAGGCAACGAACTCAGCGCCGAGCAGCTGTGGCGCCGCGAGAACGAGTGCTTCAACCACTGGAGCACACCGGTGGCCAAGGATGGCCATCTCTACGGCATGTTCAGCTTCAAGGAATATGGCAACGGCCCTCTGGCCTGCGTGGACATCCGCACTGGCAAGGACCTGTGGAAGGAGCCGGGCTTTGGCCCTGGCCAGGTAATCCTGGCAGGCGACAAGGTGATCGCCCTCAGCGACAAGGGCGAAGTCGTCGTGGCAGAGGCCAACCCTGAAAAGTATGTTGAGCTGAAGCGCAACGATGTGCTGGACGGCAAGGTCTGGAGCTACCCGGTGCTGGCCTACGATCACCTGTTTGCCCGCAGCACCAAAGAAGGCGTCTGCCTGGAGATCCGCTAAGGCGCACTTCCCGCAATCACGGCCCGCGTTGTTCCTCAACGCGGGCCTTTTTGTGCCGTGGCAGTGATCGGCAGAAATTCGGCCGCCTTCGCAGGCTGCCCCAGTTTTTCATACCGGCGGGCCAGCAGGGCCGCCAGCGGCGGGCGCAAACCGGCAGGGAGCCCGTCAGACAAAAGTTCCCAAGTGGCCGGAGTCTTGATGCCGGACCAAAGCTGGAACAGCTGCATCATTCCCGTTTCGGCCAGGGTGCCGGAAGCGAAGGCCTCCACCGTCACGGCAGCGCTTTTTTCCACATCCTCCTGCTCCAGAGGCAGCCCTGTCCCCTCTGCAAAGATGGAAGCCAGCACGAGATGCATGCCCTCCCTGGCAAGATCCCGGGCAGGTCTGGAACGGATGATAAAATCCCGGGCAAAACACTGGCCCCGGGGGGTTTGCATCACCTGGTTCCAGGCATGGGCCAGCACCGCAGCATCCAAAGACTGGATGAGCGGCGGCACCCATTGTCCAGGGGCCGTTAAAGGCTGGGATTTATGCAGCAGGCTCGCCAGCCATTCGGAGGCGTTGCGGGCTGTCCACCCTGACGTCAGGCCTCTCAGAGCGAATTCCGCATGCAAGCACTGCTGGGTGCGGTCCGCCCGGGAGGAAGAATCCATCAACTTCAGCGCTTCCTGCCAGGCGGCCATCCGCATGTCACCCGCCGAGGCCTCTCCCAAAAGCAGCCGGGCCTCGATGCGGTGGCGCATGGGTACGCGGTCATCATCGACGATTTCCTGCAGCGAGTTTCGATGTCCCGCCTTGAAGGGCAGTCC
>DASWXG010000791.1:0-4255 GCA_036405615.1 Prosthecobacter sp.
GCGCTGGCGGATGATGATGTTGCCGGAGATGACGCTCTCACCACCGAACTTCTTGACGCCGAGACGCTTGCTGTTGCTGTCGCGACCGTTCTTAACGCTACCTTGACCTTTCTTATGAGCCATGACTTGATCCTCTGGAGGGTGAGATGTTGAAAATTAGGCGTTGATGGAGACGACCTGCACGCGGGTCAGCGGCTGGCGATGACCTTTGGTGAGGTGGTAACCCTTGCGCTTCTTGAATTTGAAAGCGGTCACCTTGGGGGCCTTGAACTGCTTCACGACCTTGAAGACAACGCTGGCACCGGCCACGGTAGGAGCGCCGATCTTGATGTCAGCGCCTTCGCCGGCGGCCAGCACCTGGTCGAAAGAGGAAGTTTCACCTTCAGCAACTTCAAGCTTCTCCACGTCGAGCTTGTCGCCCACGGAAGCTTTGTATTGTTTGCCACCAGTTTTGAAGATTGCGTATGCCATAACGTTGTCTGCTGAAGTTTTGTCTGCCGAGCGGGTCGGGCTTCGCTAGCCAAAGCGTCCGGCATCGGGGGCGGGAATCATGCCACACGTCTGCCGGTGGGCAACCGAATTTTTGAGCTTTTGCCATCCGGCCGCAACTGGCATCCGTTTTCTCAAGGCTGGCGTATTGAAAGAAGTCATCATCTGCCATGTCGGCAAGATTGACATTGTGCCAGCAAGTTGAATATTGCCTGTCACTTCATGGCCTGCGAGTCACGTCTCCCCATCTGCCGCTTCATTGCTTTTGCACTGCTGACGGTTTTCGCCGCTTCCTGCTCTTCTGTCAGCGTCGGGCCCGGCGGGGAGGTTTCGAAGGTGAAATATTATCATCTGGCCCCTGGTTCGCCTGTGAGCACCATCGACACGGCCGTCCAGTTTGAGCGTGATTACCATCTCTATGGTGCGGTGACGAAGGCTGATGTCGCCGAGCGTTACGGTCACTATTACACGATTTTTTGGAAGGTGAACGACCGCAGCCAGCCGGTGAAGGTCCGTTTTGAGTATCGTCAGGCCAACACGGGGCTCGATGCCAAGGTGCAGGAAGTGGACGTTACCGACGTCAGCAGGTCCAACAAATCCAAGTTTCAGGTCAGCGGCAGTGAATATAATACTGCCGGACGCGTCACAGCATGGCGTGTCACTTTGTTGCGCGGGAAGGAAGAGCTGGCCAGCCAGCAGTCCTACCTTTGGAACTGAGACTGACGGATCGCACTACCCCCCTATTCCATGAAATCTCGCCTCAAACGTGACCGTTGGTGCCGCGTACGCCGGCCCCATGCGGCGGTCCGTGCATCTGGCGGGCATTTTCAGGCGAATTGATTCCTGGAATTCCACTCCACCACTGCCGTGAATGCTTCTTCCACCATCTTAGTAGGCCGAATCGGCAAGCTTTTCTGGTTGAGAGTTGAAGGGCGCGGCACTTTTCAGAACTCGGTCCAGGTCAAAAAGGCCCTTCAGGCGGTCGTAGCCAACGGCACACACGATCTGGTGGTGGACCTTGAGCGATGTCCGATGATGGACTCGACTTTTCTCGGGACGCTGACCGGCGCAGCCCTCAGCCTGCGCGAAAAAAATGGCGGCTCGTTGAGCGTGCTCAATGCCAATGCCCGCAATCTTCAGCTCCTTTCGGACCTCGGGCTGGACCACATCATGGAAGTGGATGCCGACGGCAAGGCCTGGCCTGCCGAGAGAGAAATGGCCTGCGCACAGCTTTCCACCTGCAAGGAACGCGGAGCCAGCTGCAAAACGGAGCATACCCAGCATGTGCTGCATGCCCACCAGACCCTGGCGGATATGAACGGGGGCAACGAAGGCCGCTTCCGGGATGTCATTCACTTTTTGGAGAAGGAGCTTGAGGGTTCGCCAGAACTGGCCACCTCCTGAGGTGAGTACGCCAGCTCTCTCTGGCTGACTTGCCTGTCACTCCCCGGACCCATGAGCCTTTACATCATCATCGCGCTGAGCCTGCTGCTGGCGGCCTGCTGCACTGCGCTGGTGCTCATTTCGAAAAACAAAAACCAGGCCATTTCCGCCTTGCTCAAAGAAGAGCAGGCCATCGTGGAAGAGGAGCGCCGCATGTTCGGCTTTCTTCACGACCTTGGCGAGGCCATTACCCGCGAGGACAGCCAGTCGGCGATGTACCGTTTGATCGTGGAAGGGGCCATGCGGGTTTTGGAAAGCAACGGCGGCGCCCTTTATTTGCTGGATCCCACGGGCAAGTCCCTGGTGCCGCGTTTCCACTCTGACCAGGCCGCGCCGCTGGTGGACCTGCCCGAGCGCATCGAGGCCATGGGCCGGACCAATGCCTCGGCCTTGCTGAGCTTTTTGCGGCTGCACTCAGTGCGCATGAACGAAGGGCTGATCGGCAGCGTGTTTGCCAAACAGCAGCCGGAGATCATCGAAGACCTGCGGAAAGACCCGCGTCTGCCCGGTGCTGGGGCTTTCCAGAACAACATCACCGCCTTGGTGGGACCGCTGAGTTTCGGGCCGAAAAAACTGGGAGTTCTGGCCGTCACGGCACCGAGGGGGATGCGCAGCTACAACACCAACGACTTTGAGGTCTTCAAGTCGATCGTGGAGCAGTCGGCTTTTGCCCTGGCCAATGCGATGGCTCACCAGGCCGCCGCAGAGAAAAAGCAGATTGAGGCGGAACTCCGCGCTGCCAGTGACATTCAAAGGATCCTCCTGCCGGAAAAAGATCCGGTGCTTCGCGGATACAGCATCGCTGGCCGTAACATTCCGGCCAAGGTTCTCAGCGGAGACTATTATGACTATGTCCCGCTTGGCGGCAGCCAGCAGGGCGTGGTAATTGCGGACGTTTCCGGCAAGGGCACGGCCGCAGCCATCATCACGGCCATGTGCCGGAGTATTTTGCGCAGCAACGCCGCAGGGGGGGCTTCTCCTGCCGCAGTGTTGGGCGCCGTGAACCGTCAGCTGGCTCCGGACATCCGGGAGGACATGTTCATCAGCATGATCTACCTGGTCTTTGACCAGGATACTGGAACGCTGACTCTGGCGCGCGCCGGGCACACCCTGCCGCTTCTCTGGCGCAAGGCCACTGGCAAGGTGGAGAGCCTGCACAGCGGCGGCCTCGCCGTGGGCATTGACAAGGGCGGCGTGTTTGAACGCGTGACCAAGGATCTGACCTTCCAGATGGAGCCGGGGGACTGCCTGCTGCTCTATACTGACGGCGTCAATGAGGCCCTGGACAGCAAAGGGCTGGAGTTCGGGGAGGAACGCATCCACTCCGCGCTGGCCACGCTGGCTCCCCAGGGGGCCCAGGCTGTGGTGGACGGGCTGATCGCCGATGTGGACAAGTTCCTCGGCGGCAAACGCTCGCATGACGACATCACCTTGATTGCGCTCCAGAAGGCGGCATAGTGCCCGCCCCTCTTCAGAGGCAAGCGATCTCAAATCTCCGCATTTTGCAGACGCAGGTGTCTTTGGAGCGTAACGCACCGTTTTAAAACCCCCTTCAAGATTTTCTATCATGCCCGAGCCGATTCCAGCCACCGATCCCCAGGCGGAAGTTGATGAATCCCCCGTGTCCGTGGAGACCACGCCTGCTGCAGAAACTGAAGCCGAGAAGGCCCCTGCCAACCCTTTGGAGGCAGCCCTGGCCGAAGCCGCTCAGTGGAAAGACATGGCTTACCGCAATGCTGCTGAACTGGACAACTTCCGCAAGCGCGCCACCCGCGAAGCCCAGGAGACACGGGCCTACGCCAATGCGGACCTTCTGCGCTCCCTGTTCCCCATCCTCGACAATTTTGAGATGGGTCTTGAGGCTGCCCGTGCAGAGTCTGAGAAGTCCATGATTTTCATGGGCATGAACATGGTGCACCGCCAGATCGCCGACTTCCTCCGTGACCACGGTGTGCAGGAAGTGGAAGCGCTGGGCAAACCGTTCGATCCCAACCTGCATGACGCGGTTTCCCAGGAGATCTCTGCGGATGTTGCCGAGGGCACCGTCCTCCGTGTCACCCGCCGCGGATATAAACTGAAGGACCGCCTGCTGCGCGCCGCGAGCGTGATCGTCGCAGGCGCTCCGGCCGCGGACGCGCCGTCCAACTAAGGCTGAGTGAGATCTCTTAGCCCTTTCGCCTTCCCCTAGACAAGACCCCCAATGGCTGAAAAACGCGACTATTATGAAGTGCTCATGGTTTCCCGTGAAGTCACTTCCGACGAGCTGAAAAAGTCCTACCGCAAGCTCGCCGTCAAATATCACCCGGACAAAAATCCGGGCGAC